>JAADHT010000144.1 GCA_013151705.1 Kiritimatiellota bacterium
AGTCTCATCGTCAAGCTGAAAATAGTCATAGAAATCACCGGAGACCTCTTTGGCCGGCGTGAGAGAGGCGAAAAGGTCGAATTCGGGTCTGTCGGGAAATGGACGCTCCGAACGTGGAATCATCGCCTCCTGAATGCCTCTGGCCACTTTGATCTCACTTTCCATCGCCTCTCTGGCGGCGGTCTCCCTTTTCAGATTCTCCATATATTCCGCGAGTTCCGCGCCGAGATCGTTGAAGGAGCGGGCCAGCAGACGCGTTTCAAGAGCGCCTTTCTCCGCGACTTTCGCGGAGAAATCACCATCTCCGATAGCCTCGGCTTGTTTCGCCAGTTCCCTTATGGGAGATGCGAGAGTTTTCGACTGCCAAAGCGCCAACAACACTCCAAAGAGCAGTAGCAGTCCGGCCGCCACGGCGCCGGATCGAAAGATATCGTCCAAGATTGTTTTCGAGGCGCGCCTCATGTTCAAGTCAGCCCGTTTTTTCGCTTCCGCCTCGATTGTTCTGATTTTCTTTTGGGCGGGCGTGAAGAAATCCCTGATTTCCACCACCGCGCAAACGATGAAAGGAGTTCCTCTCACGCGGGACAAAGACATGAATTTTCTGACGGGATGGTTATCGGCATCGATGAAAGTGTAGTATCCGCTGACGTTGGGAATCGTGAACGAGCGTTTGACCAGACTCCACATTTCGGGGAATTTATTTTTCCAGTCGCGGTAGAGTTTCCCTTCGATGGACGGATTCGAATGTATCACAGCCTCACCATTGAGATCAAGCAGGTCCATTCGTCCGGCGACGACCGCCTTTTCGCCAAATCCTTTAATCTCTCCGGTGGCTATCTCTCTGATTTCCGCGTTGGCGCGCAACTTGGAATACTTCAGCGGCTTCTCCCAAGTGGACAGCATATAGCGTAATTGAACGGCGGTGGCGGCGCTGTTCATCTCCACGAACCGCTCGCCGGCTTTCGCGAGAACGCGATGCGATAATTCGATGTTCGACTCCGTTATCGAGTCCGCGTTTTCAACAGCGAGGGTTAGAATCTCTTTTTTCAAGCGCTCCATGCCTCGGACGGTAAGGAAAACGGCCGCCGCCAGCAAGGCGAACGTCAACATCAACATTGAAACGAGGAGTCTGTTTCTTATTTTCATGGCCATAACGGCAATCTTCCTTCCTTTTCGTCCATGCGATGTCGCGCTTGAATTCGTGAAAACCTCTTGAAAAAGTTGCAGAGACGGAATTATACAGTAGATTACATTTTTTGAAAATCAATGGTTCGAAAGTCAGCGGGGATTGCAAATGATATTCGAGAATGTCACCATAGAGTCCGTGGCGTATGAGATTCCACCGGTAGTGTTGTCATCGGGCGACATAGAGAACCGACTCGCTCCAGTTTACAAAAGGATCGGTCTGCCTTTCGGACGTCTCGAGCTTATGACCGGAATAAAAGAGAGGCGTTTGTGGGAGAGCGGAACGCGTCCGAGCGACGGAGCGGTCAAGGCGGGGGCGAAAGCCATCGACGCGTCCGGCCTGGATGCGAAGGAACTCGGAGCAATCGTAATGTGCTCCGTCTGCAAGGATTTCCTCGAGCCCGCCACCGCCTGCGTCGTCCACAACGCCTTGGGGCTCTCCGAGAACGCGTTGGTTTTCGACATGTCAAACGCCTGCCTGGGCGTTCTTTCCGGTATGATCGTACTTGGGAAAATGATTGAAAGCGGCGTTTTGAACTCGGCTCTTTTGGTAGCGGGAGAAAACAGCGGGCCGCTGGTGGAAACCACAATCAACACCATTTTGAGTGATCACGACATAACCCGTAAAACAATAAAAGCCGCATTTCGCCTCTTTGACCATCGGTTCCGGAGCCGTGGCGGTTCTGCTGACCAGGAACTCGGGGCGGAACTCCGGAAAACCAAAACTCGCGGCGGCCTCTTGTTTGGCGACGACCGACCAGAACGATCTATGCCGCGGGAATTCGGACACCGGAATGCTCGACGGAGCCCGCGTTTTGATGAGCACTGATTCCGAAACACTGATGCTGAAAGGGGTTGAAACGGCCGGCCGCACATGGAAAAAATTTANNAGGTTGGAGCAACGACGATCCCGACGTGTTCTGCGCGCATCAAGTAGGATCGGCGCACAGAAGACTGCTTTACGAAACGCTTGGCATTGATATAGGGAAAGATTTTTCGACGCTCGAGCGTTTCGGCAACACCGGCTCGGTATCCTGTCCCATGACGTTGGGCAGGGCGCTTGAGGAACGAGAGTTTCAAAAGGGAAGCAGGATTGCGTTGCTGGGAATAGGCAGCGGCATAAACTGCGCCATGATGGGGATCGAGTGGGTATGATAAACCTGGAAAGCATAAAAAATCTATATCCTTTCGCTCCGCGTTCGTATAATATGAACGGAAACGACTACCGCTATGTCGACGAGGGAGAAGGCGACCCGCTTCTAATGGTTCATGGCAATCCGAGCTGGTCTTTTTTGTTCCGCCGTCTTATTGCGGAGTTGCGTTCGGAGCATCGGGTTGTCGCCCCGGATCATTTGGGATTCGGGATGTCGGACAAGCCCTGCGAATTTCCGTACAGGCTTGAGACGCATATCGACAATCTGGAGACTTTTGTTCTAGGATTGGATTTGAAAAATATAACGATGTTGGTCCACGATTGGGGCGGTCCCATCGGACTGGGTGTCGCAATTCGCCATCCGGAACGTTTTAAACGCCTGATAATAACAAACACCGCGGCTTTCGCGGACACGAAAATTCCGTTGCGCATAGCCGCCGGAAAGATACCTTGGCTCGGCAGACGCCTGATAGTGGACTTAAATCTTTTCCTTTTGGCGGCTGTCCGCATGACGGTGGTCAATCCATTGCCGCCGGAAGTCCGCAACGCGTATCTGCTGCCGTTCAAAAAACGGAAATCGAGACTTTCCATCGCCAAATTCGTCGAGGACATTCCAATCAGTCCCCAGCACGCCTCAATCGATGTCTTATTGGGAATCGAACATGGTTTGTGGATGCTCAAAAATAACCCCGTGGCCATCATCTGGGGAATGCGCGACTGGTGTTTCACTCCTCATTTTCTCGAGCGATGGATAGACGTGTTCCCGCATGCCGAGGTGCTGGAACTGGAAAACGCCGGACATTGGCTGTTCGAAGACGCGCCTGAAGACATAATCCCGTTTGTGAGACATTTTATTGAAAGCGACTGACGCTAAACAGCCCCTATTCGAAAAATTTGCCCGACTCGGCGTGGTTTATGCGCCCATGGCGTGCCTCTAAAACTCGAATATCGTCAGTCACGGCTGATCCGCCGAGGCGGAAAATTGGTGGTGGATCTTATATGAATTTTTTGAAAACACATAGATATCAAATCATATTGCTCGCCATAACCTCCCTGGCGGTTTTCCTTCGTTTTCACAACTTGATTGATTCCGGGTTCAAATTCACTGATGAAGGCTATCACTTCTACCCGGCAATTGATCTTTACAACGCATTCGACCGCGGCACAACGCGTTTTCTCACTTGGTATCATGGACTCGAATTCTGGATATGCCTTGGCTGCTCGTTTCTAGGATTCACCTACAACGGCGCGTTGCTTTGGGGTGCGACCTGTGGCACGGCCGCCGTTCCACTTTTCTATCTGTTTTGCTCTAGATTGTTCTCCAAACGGGCAGCTTTGCTTTGCGCTTTGGCACTGGCTTTCAACTACTATCTGGTCTTTTACGCGAGGACCGCGTTGTCAACAGGGTACGCGGTATTCTTTCTTTGCTGGTTTCTCGTCGTGTTCGATTGGGCTATGCGCGAATGCGGAGTGTGCCGGACCGTCGACGCGCCGCCTTCCAATCGAACCCGCTTCCACGGATTTTTTCCGATTTTTGTCGCCGGCGTTTTTCTCGGAATGTTGGAGCACATCAGAATTGAATTGGGGTTCATCGGAGTCGGATTGGTTGGCGCGATGGGAATTTCACTGGCTTTGGAAAACGGTTTTTCCGGTCTTTGGAGCCGTCGAACATTCATTTTCAAATCTTGGATTCCATTGTTCATTCTTCTATTTGTCGCTGTGGCGACGTATGTCTCTTTTTTCGCCTTGTTAAACGCCCTCGACTGGGTGGATTGGAAAAACTCGGCGGTTTTCTACAAAGGGCATTTGGGCTTCGCCGCCAAAAGCGACCACCCGTGGGGGCCTTATTTACTGACCAACATCTGGCGGTTGGCGGGAACTCCATTTATCCTGCTCGCTCTCCTCGGACTCATCTTCGAAACGGTCGATTTCAAACGACTTGCCCTCCGTCGCCGCTGGTTTTTAATTGCCTTCTGGGGATTGTCGCTGTTTCTCTTTAAAACAGGTTTGGCGTATCCCAGAACCTACGTTTACACGGTGCTTTTCCTCTGCGCGTATTGGGGAATGGGAGTTCGAAGAATATCGTTGTTTTTCGCCAGACGCCGGAGCGCGCGCGTTGGCGTGGCGCTCGCGGTGTTTCTGGTTTCAATCACGTTTTATTGCGAAGTGCGTTTGATAGGCCCGCTTTTTCACAAAAAATCGAGATATGACGAAGCGGAGAGATTCATCGCGGAAAGAGGAGCGGGCAACATTCATGTGACACATTCCTGGCCGATTTTCGAGCTATTGCCATTCCCCTATAGGCGTTTTGTCGTTTACGACACTTACAGCCGTTTTCCCGAGTATGAGGATTTCTGCGGCGCGTTGAGAACAGCGTATGAAAAGCAGCATGCGAGATATATGGTGCTTGACAACAATCTCGCCTACTGGGGGGGGGACACCACAATGATCCAGCAGTTCGCCGCGACAATTCTGCCGACCGCGGTTTTTCGGAACGACTACGGAGACGATTGGCACACCTGCATGGACGCGTTTGGAAAACCGCCGGCGCATGATATGTTCACGAACAGGATTATGGTCTATGACATTAAAGAATTCGCCAAAAATCCGGGAGAGCCAATTCCATTTTTTGGAGCCAAGCGGATGGATGAAATATTCACTCGCCGCTGGGCCGAGAAGACCGCCTTGAAAAATAAAAATAGAATAGTGAAACCTGAATGAAGAACTCCAATGACATTAAATCCGGCATTGAGTATTTCGACTCGATCGCCTACACTCGGAACGCTTGGATCAAGCGAAACAACTACTACAACCGAAAAATCAGGGAGCTGCACGCTTTTCATGCGCCGGAGGGAAGTCGTATCCTCGAAATCGGCTGCGGCACCGGCGAGTTGCTTGCGTCCTTGCGACCATCCTTTGGTCTCGGAATCGACTACAGCCCGAAAATGATTGAAATAGCCTCCTCAAAATTTCCCGAAATTGAATTCATCGCGGCGGACGCGGATGATTTCGAATACGATGGACTATTCGATTTCATAATCATATCGGACACCGCGGGCTATTTCGACGACATAGCAGCCGTTTTCGCGAATCTGAAAAAGAACTGCCATTCCGGAACGAGGTTGATCGTCAACTTCCACAACTACCTCTGGGAGCCGTTTCTGCGCCTCCTGGAATCTCTCGGTATGAAAATGAGGCAGCCATTCTCGAGTTGGCTGAACATCGAGGATATGACCAACATCCTCAATTTGGAGGATTACGAAGTGATCCGTTCGGGAGGTCGCCTTCTTTTTCCGATGGGATTGCCGTTGATCGCCCCGTTTTTCAATTCATTCGCGGCGCATCTGCCGTTGCTGGACAAATTGAATCTGGTTAATTACATCGTGGCCAAACCCGTCGCCATTCCGCCGTTCGATTCGGAGCATTCGGTCTCCGTGGTCATTCCGGCCCGAAACGAGAGCGGAAACATAGAGGAGGCCGTCAAGCGAACCCCCGAGATGGGAAGCGGCACAGAAATCATTTTCGTGGAAGGAGGATCGAGCGACGACACATACGCCGAAATCGAAAGAGTCGCGGAAAAATACAAAAACAAAAGAAAAATACTCCATGCCAAACAGGAGGGAACCGGAAAAGGTGATGCCGTCCGCAAAGGATTTTCGATGGCATCCGGCGACATCCTTATGATACTGGACGCCGATTTGACGGTGCCTCCGGAAGACCTGCCCAAGTTCTTCAAGGCCATCTCCTCCGGCAAAGGGGAGTTCATCAACGGCACCCGTCTGGTCTACCCGTTGGAAAAGGAGTCCATGCGCCCGCTGAACATTCTTGCCAACAAGTTTTTCAGTCTTATGTTCACCTGGCTGCTGGACCAGAGGTTCAAGGACACGTTGTGCGGCACGAAAGTCATTTCCGCGGAAAACTACGCGAAACTCGCGGAAAATCGTTCCTATTTCGGTGATTTCGACCCGTTCGGTGATTTCGACCTTCTTTTCGGGGCGTCGAAAATGAGTTTGAAAATAGTCGAAGTACCGGTGCGTTATCAAGCTAGAGTTTACGGAGAGACCAACATAAGCCGCTTCGCTCACGGCTGGCTGCTACTGAAAATGTGCTTTTACGCCATGCGCAAAATCAAATTTTTGTAGCCTTGTCTTCTCCCCGTATTAAGGAGTATTATACAACTTGACCGCGCGCTGAATCCGTGAGAATCCAGTTTTGCTTGACTTCGTGACACAATGTGATCGCGGTTTCCGCTTTGGACGCCGTCAATCTGATGTTCGCCGCGGAGTGAACGCCTGGCGACAACATCTGCCCGACGGCACTCGAGCGCACGGTATCATTACGGCTGGCGGAACGGCTCCCAACATAATCCCGGCGCATGCCGCGGCATCCTTCTATCTTCGAGCCGAAGACGATTCAACCTTGGATATGATGGCAAAACGTTTCGCGAAAATCGCGGAAGGCGCGGCGTTGATGACGAACACCTCCGTCGAAATATCAGAGAGCGCCCCACCATACAGCAGCGGAAAACCGGACGAACGATTAAACGAGTTTTTTGGGAAAGCCGCGCGTCCAGCGGCCCTCCTGGAGAGTCAATTTCCGAAAAACGTCTTACAGCTTCGGGAGGCCGGCGGCGGCGACCGCCTGCCCGTGGCGCTTGTTCTTCTCGTCGGGTGTTTTGAACGCGATTTTAGCGGAAAGCTCCGGAAACTCGGTGTCCAGCACCGCCCGCGCCTTGTCGAGTATCACCTGTCCTCCATCGCCGGAAGTGACGCGTCCGAGAATCAGCAGATTGCGGAAGTCGTAGAAATCCGCGAAATGCGCGAGGGTGTATCCGAAATCGATTCCGATAGTCTCATATATGCCCCTGGACTTCGAATCGCCTGTGGACATCAGTTTCTGAATCTCCACCAGGCGCTCCGGCGGCGGCATCTCCTCTTTGAAGTCCAACCCCGCCTTCGCCGCGAGTCTCGCGACCCCCTGCTGCGAGAAATACTGCACGCCGCAACCAATATCCTTCGACCATTCGTCGGCCGGCGCGTTCGAAGCGTAGTCCACGGGAACGAACGCAAGTTCGTTTAGCCAATCTGTGATATTGCCCGCCGGAGTAACGAATCCAGCCGCCAGACTGGTTCCCATGGAGATGCCCAGAACGGCGGTGTCGTTCATTTCGGCGGCTCCGGCCAACGCGGTTACCTCGCCGTCGTTCACCACCACGAGTGGAACATCCCATTCCTTTTGAATATCCAAAAACATATTCACGACATGTTTCTTGAAGTCCTCCTCGGAAACACCGCGGAAAAGGGAAGCCACGCGGACTTTGTTATCTACGTAGCACCCGGCGGAACTGCCGCCGATGGCGTCAACGCGCGGAAGGTGCGAGGCGGCGCGTCTCAATGTGTCGCGAATACCCTCAAGATGATACGCGGTATCCTTTTCGAAATAGGGATTCCACTCAATCTCCTCGGAATGGACGACCTCGCCGTCCATCAAGACCGCGTACTTCCGGTCGGAGCCACCAAGATCGAATCCGATCCGGCAACCGTCGAAATTGCCTCCAACCGCCATTTTACCCTCGTTCTCCTCCGGTATTTCGGAATATGAAACCGCGGATATTGAAAGGTCCGAGTCGTACATTTTAATTCCGATTATCTCGTTGTCGAAAGCCTGGCAGCCTGTTTTCGAATACGTCTTTTTCAATTTATCGGCGATCTCCGGAGCGCCGGCGATCAAAATCTCGTTGCCCCCTTTCATCCACAGGAGAAACTTGAGCAGACGCTCGGCGTACTTGAAATTCAATTCCGCGAATTTCGCGTCCGCCGACAAAACCCTCGTCTCGAAAACCGAGACCGAGCCGTTTGGGCGTTTAAGCGCGATTTTGAAATTCCGACCCGCTCCGCTCTCGTCAACAGCCTTCAGAAACGCCCTGTTCCACAAGGTCGCCGGAACAAAATCCTTATCGTACTCTCCAACCAATTCCGGTGCGATTTTCAGCTTCATATTCTCAGTCTCCTTTTATACGCCCTCTTTTGGCGGAGCGCGCCCTGTAAAGCCGCTCCGTAAATCCTCCCTCATTCTCGAAGTCCACCGCCAAGCGCTCGACCTGACGGTCGAGGAGCGAGCAAGCCACCGCCAGTAAAACCAAAGCGGAGTTGGCCGAATACTCGGGATAAAGGGTAGTTGACTTAGTGGACGGAGTGGACTTGGTGGAAGATATGGACTCGGGAATGTCGGCGGAGCGTCCACCCCGTCCACTAGGTCCACGTTGTCCACACTTCCGCGTCGTCTCCACTATCCACGCCGCCACCTCATCGGCGGTTTGGCAGCGCCGATCGATTAATTTCTGTCCGCGCGGATCATCCCGCTCCCAAATCTGCAAAGCGCGTTGCCTCAGAAAATCCTCGTAATCCAGCTTCAGCTCCTCCAAGCTCGCCCGCGCCACCTGCGTCAGCCTAAGCTCCGTCTTCTTGGACGTCGCCGATGCCTGCGAACCCTCCGCGATATTCTGCACCCCGCTACGAGCCGCCTGAACCATCTGATCCCGGGTGCGACTGAAACGGTCGATATAACGCTCCACAAACCGCGCGGTCACGTCGTAAACCAACCGCGCCACTTGAAAACTCTTCAACTTGCGGTATCCGCCATGCTTTGGAATCAAGTCAGACATGACCTCCTCCAGTAGTGCTTCAGCCCGTCCACAATGTCCACTTCGTCCACCAACCGCCTCCCGTCAGGCGTCCGCGAGTTTCGCGAACGCCTTTTCCGGGCCGAGCGAGCGCAGCTCGTCCGCGAGTTTCGCGGACATGGGCG
>JAADHT010000060.1 GCA_013151705.1 Kiritimatiellota bacterium
TCATTCTCCTTCATTTAATTCATGAGCCAATTGCAAAAATCTGAACGACCGCGCGGCATCCCATTATGAGCGATAGGTGGATTTTTCAAAGCGGCGTGTGATGCCGGGCATCGTATCCGCTTTGAAAAAGTCGCATGCCGCCATAAGGGGTCGCCGCCCTTTTATTCCGCGGAAATGACCAATGCGCAATTGGTGCCGCCGAATCCGAAACTGTTACTTAGGACGTGTTTGAAATCAACGTTCGTTCTGCTCTCCCCGCGCACGAAATCCACCCATTCGAACCCATCCTCCGGATTCTCCAAATTGGCAGTCGGGCAAATAAAACGCTTCTCAAGCATCATAGAGCAATATATCGCCTCCACGGCTCCTGTCGCTCCTATCATATGCCCCGTCATCGATTTTGTGCTGTTCACCGCCACTTTTGACGCGCCGTCTCCGAACAGATGCCGTATGGCGCGCAATTCAACCGGATCCCCCACCGGAGTCGCGGTGCCATGCGTATTCAAATATCCGATGTCGGCGAGATTCAGTCCGGCGTCCTTGACGGCGGCGCTCATCACGGCACCGGCCGAAGCGCTGTCGGGAACCACCATGTCGGTCGCGTTGCTGTTGGCGGCGATGCCGGAGACGACTCCATGTATCGACGCACCTCGTTTCCTGGCATGCTCCTCCGATTCTAAAACGATGATTCCGGCTCCCCCCGCGATGACGAAGCCGTCCCGATCCCTGTCGAAGGGACGACTCGCGCGTTCCGGCGAATCGTTGTAGCGTCTAGTCAACGCCTTCATAGCGTCGAACCCCAAGGCGTTCAGCCAGTTCACCTCCTCGGTGCCACCTGTTATCGCAATATCGCAACTACCGTCTCTAATCAATCTCGCGGCGATCATTATCGCATGCGATCCGCTGGCGCAAGCCGAACTGATTGAATAGTTTTCGCCGGTGAGACCCAATGTTAGCGATATGTTCGCCGGCGCGGACGAATTCATGGAACGCGGAACGATGAACGGAGTTACGCGTTTGACTTTTCCGGTTTCCAAAAGTTTGTTCCCTTCCTCGCGGACATGGACGAAAGTGCTTCCGCCCAATCCAATGATAACCGGCACGTTCGAACCTTTGAGGATATCCAAGGAGAGATCCGCCTCGTTTATAGCCTCGTACGCGGCGGCGAGAGCCATTTTTCCGTTGGGAGTGGTGAATCTCGCTGTTTTTTTGTCTATGAGAGGACATTCCGGATGCTCTTCAGGCAAGCCAGCCACTTGACTTTCGAGATGTTTCTCCTTCCATTCCGGCACGTGTTGAATTCCCGAACGTCCTTCATACAACGCTTTTTCATTGACCTCGACACCCACACCCAACGGAGTGACCAAGCCCCTTCCTGTTATTACCGCTTTTTTCAATTTCGCGTCACCTGTTATTTATCGCTCGAACGCCCGCGCCTGAATTCTCAGGCAAAAGGAGAGTGCGGCCCCGATGAACGATTTGATATCCTACGCCTAATAGATTCTTCCCAACATCAAAGACGGATACATGCATCCTCTTAAAGGTTCCGGACGCGAGCTTTTGAGAAACACGCATGGAATCGCTCGCCAAACCTCTTAAGATACCCTCAATTCCGTCTAATTATAGTGGCGGTTCACATTTTTTCCGAAATTTAGTTAGACCCCGTTCGAAAAGAACTTTTCGAACGGGGGCTGGATGGAATTTCGAAAAGCCATCCGTCCGGCCCCTCGTAGAGGACGACGCATCCTATGCCGCGAACAATCTTCGCGTACCTTTTATATATTTTTCTTAAGAAAAGATATTTCGTTCCCACCAGGTTCTTCAACTCTTTCGGAGTCAGCTTGAGTTTTCCCCTTCTGAAATTCTCCAAAGCCACGACTTTTCCGGGAGCGACCGAGTAGGAGAACATCGGATCCATTCCGGATATGTATTTATATTCCGGACAGGAATAAAGCAGGAACGGATAGTCCGACCAAGCGAGATTCGCGATCACCGTTCCAGGCGGAATTCCGGAACGCCTCGTATACGCCGCGAAATCCGTCAACGGTCCCCCTCCACTCCTTTTCGAATAGCTTTCGGTCTGGAAAACGACGAACGCGGCCGCCAAAACGACGATAAGAAGTTTGAGACGCGAAGAAAATCCCGAGCCGCCGAAAGCCTTGGGCGGCGGTGTTGAGACGCGCTTCAAAGCCGCGAGATTCGCGGCCAGCGAAAGCAGAACGAACGGACAAGCATACTCCATCGCGCGCATTCCGAGTGGTGTCGCGGCGACAACGACGGCAGCCGCCGCGAACATCGCCGCGGCGGTGGGATCCATGCGACGCAAAGCGCTTATCCGCGTCTCGTGATCGCGGCGCTCCGCGAGTTTCGCGAAAATCAGAGCGGCGGCCCCGAAAACGATGTATGGCAGCGCGTTTTTGGCGAACCAAACCATTCCCGGCCTGTTGAATTCGCCACCCAACGCAATTGTCTCCGAACCGGTCAAAGCCTGCCAAGGGACCTCCACGCACTGTATCCACCAGTTTGAAAAGGTGTTTGGAAACTGCGGGTGAAGCGTGTATCCGAGCGCGATTCCCGCGAGAACCGCGGCGGGTAGCCACAGCGCTTTCGACCACGCGAGACGAAGCGCTGGCGAAGGGGATTCTTTCGAGACCGCGCAAGGAGCGATGCTGGAACCGGATGAGCGGGAGGTGGACGAAGCGGAGTCGGCTCCCGACGACAAACCGTCCGCTATTCCGAACGCCAGCGCCGGTAGCAACAGAAAATGTGGATTCGAATAGCACCAGGCGGATGCGAATCCCAACGTGAAGGCGGCCGGAAAAACGACGCGGCTTCCGCGGGCGGCGTGAAAAACGGCGCAGGCGACGAGCATAAGCGCGATGGAAAGATTGTGCGGACGCAGCATAAGAAGTCGGTCGGTGAAAAACGGAGAGATCACAACCAACGCGACGGAGAAAAATATGATGTTTCGCCTCTCCACTCCGAAGACGACGCAAGCGAAAACAAAAGAGAGGACGACGAGAAAATCGAAAAACAACGCGTCTATGTTGAACGGTGGCTTCTCCTCGAGTCCAGCGGATCTCATCAAACCGCGGATTCCCGACAACATCAAATGGTACCCCAGCTCCTTGTCGCTGAATCCGTCGCTCCAGACTGACATCGTGAGATGCGAAATTGTTTTCGCCGTGTAGTACGAGGGGCCGAAGTCCGCGACGGCGGCATGATAGTACGCGTCGACGGAATTCTCCGTCTTGAACGCCACGCGTCTCACGAAAGCGAGCAGGGCCAACGGCACCAGAACCGCGGCTACGATTTCACCGCGGATTGAAAACCGGAAGGCTTTTTTCCCGGCGGACGTCTTGTGGGACGGCTCCGACATAATCATCTCCGGAATATGAAAACATGGATTCGTGAAAAAATCTCGAAATATTTTTTCTCCCCTCTCCATCCCACTTCAATATTCGATATTCGAGATTCATCATTCGAGATTCATGATTCGGAACCAGAGAAGCCAATTGAATATCGAATTCCGAACACCGAATCATGAATCATGAAGTAACTCATCTCCCACACTTCCTCCCACTTCGAGATTCGAAGGTCATTTCGGATTGTTTTTCCTATACTCGTCGATCAGATACTGGTATTTTGTCGATGGCATACTGTTCAAAAGGAACAACACATTGTCCTTGAAAGCGGGATCCGTGGTTATTCCCATGTGTGCGGCGCGAAGCTGAATTATGCTGTTCCAATAGATGGGACTGTAGAAAAAGGGCAACCAAGTTTTCTGACCGTCGCGTTCGTCGTACATGGCGCTTGAAGCCAATACTTTTCCGTCTCCGGGTCCGTAGTCCACCACTTTCAACTCACCTTTTTCATCCACTTCGGCTCTTCTGGTCGTTTTGACGGCGTTGCCGAGCACAAGATACATTTTCAATGAGTCCGGGTGCCTGGCGGTGAGGTTCATAGCCCGTTTGAAGCGTTTGGCTCTTTTCAGGCATTTCTTCAGATGGTCGAAAGCTATAAGACGGCGTTTGACCCGTGATTTGACATTTGGCATCAACACCTTGAAAACCTCCTCCTGCTTCGGGCTGGCGAGACCCCATTTCATTTTGATCCAAGTTTGGAAATCGTAGATGTCGACGGTTGTCGACGGATTGTTCTTGTAAACCACGGATTTGGTGGAGGTGTCCGGTAGCATCTGGTAATATGTGAGCCAAGTCGAAAGTAGAGCCGGGGGAAACGGGGGCATTTCGGTGCCTTTCTGCATCTCGAGCAGAGTATCGAGATAGCCGGCGCTGGGTGTGCCGAGGATAATCAATCTGTCGACGTATTTAGCGCCGGCCCAAGTCACGTTTGGCTTTTCGCTCAACTCCGGCAGATCCGCCGTTCCATATCTGAGGTAATACCGCGAAACCAACCCGCCCATGGAGTGCCCGATCAAGTCGAAATGCACATCGTAGTCCTTCACCCCGTAGAGCGCCTCGTACTGTTTCTGGATGTATTTTCTTTTCCTCATCAAATACTCGTGCAGTTTAGCGGCTGACTCTTGAAGATCCCGGCGCCAGTCGTACGAGAATTGAAACAGATTGAAGAAGTTTTTACCGGAGTCCAATGGCCGCCCCTCCAATTGGTATCCTCCCTCGTGCAATGCGTCCACCAGATTCAAATAGGCGTTTTCCGTGAAAGTTATACCGAAAATTTTGACTTTGACCGTATTCAGCGCTCCATTTGGAACAGTGTCGTCTTTCAGGTCCTTCAACGGTTTATGCATGACCATAGGAAGAGCGAGAGCTCTTATTTTCCAGTCTGGCAACGCGAATCCATCGCTGCCGCTGAACTCGCCCCAAATATTTTCCCCGCTTTTCTTGTCGAGCATGTTGGATCCGAGAAACCCATGTACGATTATGACGGGATTCCTGTAGATTCCCTGGTAGGATCTAGCGTTCTTTTCGAGAGGGCCTGTCACTGATTCTCCGAATTTCTCGTTCGAGGTGTATGAGCCGGTGGCGCCATGGCATCCTCCCAACCAAAAAGACGCTATGACGACAAACGACAATCCAATGAGCTTCTTCATAGTCCTGTTTTCCTTGACATCCATACAATGAACAAAAGATACTCCGCGAACAGCATTCAATCAAACATTAGCGAAACGCGTACACTACACCCAAACTTTCCCAATGCAACAAAATCCCCGCCACGGAATTGGAGTCAAATTTTCCACGCGCAATCAAAATGTTTTTCTAAAAAAAGACGAAAAAGTCCCCTCCAACCTCAAATAATCATTTTTCATTGAGGATGTTGAAATGGCTTTGTGTTGATTTATGAGCCAGTTGCGAAAGTCTGAACGACCGTACGACCCCAATGTCCCTCCGCAGTTCCCGTAATCATACGCTTTTGACTTTCGACGCCTCGGCCGGATGTTTGACGTATCGTTCTTCCAGCGAGTCCATCTCGTTGAGCCAGACGGCTATCCTCGTTCTCTCCGCGTAGACGCAAGGGGTGTCGCGTAGTTCGCACGTTCCGTCGGCCGCTCCCCCTCCGCAGGGCCCGTTCGCCACTCCCTTCGGACAGTTTTCCGGGCAAACGTATTGCGTCAGCGGCAATCGGCAGTAGTCGCACCGCGCGCAGCCGGCGAAGATTTTTTTGAAGAGCCTGTGCTCGTCCGGCGCCAGTTGGTCGTCTTTCGAAAACATCGCTTTGCGCAGGCCGTGGCGCAGTTTCTCCAGAAGCGACGGCGCCGCTATCGTCTCCGGATTCACGATGGAGCGGGCGGCGTCCCGCTCCTGGAAAAGGTTTTTGTATAGATAGTATCGGTGGCTGAACGGGGCCATGTCGGCGCGGGATATGTGGGCGATGTACGCATCCTTCCATTCATTGAAATCGTTGAACTCCGACAATGCCTCCTCTATTTTGGATCGAACCGTTGATACGTGCTCCGGAACTTCGATTCCGTAGATTTGAATTCCGCTGTATCCCATAAGTCGGCATCCGGCGGCTTGGAGTTGGAGGCGTCGCCATTGGGCCGCGGCGAACTGATGATAGCCGTAGCGCATTTCGTTCTCGAGTATCAACTTGAAATCCCGGGATATATGCACTCCAGGAAAATCCCCCGAGAGAACTCGTTTGACCAAATCAGGTGTCAACAACATCAACCTGGCGATGGTTGGAACGTGAAGGTCTCTGATGTTTAAAAACCACCTGACCTCTTGAAGCTTCATCATGTCCCATCCGGCCTGCGTGGCTAGGAACGACGCGCCACAGTTTATTTTCCTTACCACCTTGAAGTATTGGGGTAGCAAATCCATCTCGTTGTATTTGAAAGGATTCACTACAGCGCCTGGAAAAACCTCGGATGCCTTGTCCGAGCATTTTAGACTAGTCAGAGTGTGAATCGAATCAACGCAAGGGCTTTTTTCGTTTCTGTTCCGAGAATGTTCGGAATAGCCGTCGCCGGTTACCATAATCAGGTTGCGGAAGCCGGAAGCGAGTGATTCTGTGACGGAGTCGGCGGTTTCGCCCAGTTCCGCGCCGCGGCCGCTAATGTAGAGAACGCTGGAATTTCTCATCGATTTCGGCACCACCGCGTCCGCGAAACTCGCGGCGCCGTGGGAATCAATCGATAGAGTTTTGTCGCCGATCGCCAAACCGGCGGCGAATCCGCGTTCCTGTTCCAACGCCTGGACTATTTCGGCCGCGAGTTTCGCGGATGTGTCGAACTCGACTTGCCGCGGTGGCGTCGGAATTTCGACGAGTGTCGTGAATCCGCCTTGTTTAAACGATTCATGTAGCTGATTCTCGCCTCGCGGAGCGAAATCGAACGTGTTCTGTTTTGATGAAGTCATTGTCCTCCGAGCCAATCACAAAAGCCTGAACGACGGTTCGCTCATATTTTTGCGACTGGCTCCTCCGTTATTCACTTTTTCAGAAGCAGCCTATTCACGCGGCTCCAAATTCCATCGGGCCGTTAAGATAGATAGAAACGTGGCGTTTTCAAGGGAAACATAGTCGTTGGAGTCGGTATTTTGCATAACTTCCGTGAATTCAGGCTTTTGCGATTGGCTCATTACTA
>JAADHT010000225.1 GCA_013151705.1 Kiritimatiellota bacterium
AGGGCGACCGCCATTTGAATCCCGTAAGGCGAAGAAATCCTGGATTTTCAGTTTTTCGCATCCCATGACAGCCCCCAATCACAGTTTCACTCTTTCTTTCCTTTGTTTCCTCTGTGTGAAAATTAAAGATAGCGGACGAATCGGTTGATTGCAAATGAAATTTGGCGGAAACAGGGGAATTGACTCGTTGCCTTGACTTTTGTCTATCTTCTGCTAGGTTCTTGTCTTGAATCGAACTGCGATTTGACAGGATTTGTGAAGTTTTCCGGAAATAATTTTGGAGTTTTTGATATGGCTGACAATGAATCACAAGGAATGGACAATCTGACGCCGCGAGCCAAATACGTGTTGGTTAAAGCGAGACAGGAGGCCCAAAGGCTCAATCACGACTATGTGGGCACCGAGCATCTGTTTCTCGGCATACTTTCCATGGGCGAGGGCGTCGCCGTGGAGGTGCTCAAATCATTTAAACTGAATCTGGAGCGATTACGCATCGAGATCGAGAAGAGTATCTCTTCTGGTGGTGGAACCCAAGTCGAGGGCGAGGCGCCATTCACGCCCCGTTTGAAGAAACTTTTGGTTTTGGCCGCCAAAGAGGCAAAGTCGATGAACTACAATTTCATCGGTTCCGAACATTTTCTCCTCGGAATACTCCGCGAGGGTGGCGGCGTGGCGGCGCGCGTACTGAAAAATCTCAAGGTTGATATTGATGAGGTCAGACGCAGGGTGTTGAAAACCCTCGATCCTGATTTTCTGCCCGATCAAGGAGATGGCGTTCCGTTCGGGCAGGATTCGATGAAGGGGTCCGGCTCGGAAGAGGATATGCCCGCGTTGAGGGCGTTCGGTCGGGACTTGACCGAAATGGCAGAGAAGGAAGAGTTGGATCCGGTGATAGGACGAGCGGATGAGATCGAGCGGTTGATTCAGGTTCTGTGCCGAAGAACGAAGAACAATCCGGTGCTGATAGGCGAGGCGGGTGTCGGTAAGACGGCTATAGTCGAAGGTTTGGCGCAATCGATTGTCAACGGCAAGGTGCCTCCCGTTTTGAGGGAAAAGCGTGTTTTCGCGTTGGATTTGCCGCTTATGGTGGCTGGAACTAAATACCGGGGGCAGTTCGAAGAGAGAATCAAAGCCGTGATGGACGAGATCAGAAACTCCGGCAAGATCATTATCTTTATGGACGAGCTCCACACCATCGTGGGAGCCGGAGGTGCCGAAGGCGCTATGGACGCTTCGAACATTATCAAGCCGGCGTTGTCGCGCGGCGAGCTTCAGAGCGTTGGCGCGACCACTATGGACGAGTACAGGAAGCATATCGAGAAAGACGCCGCGCTCGAGCGTCGTTTCCAGTCGATCGTAGTCAATCCGCCCACAGTCGATCAGACTTTTGAAATTCTAAAGGGATTGCGCGAGCGCTACGAGAAACATCACAATGTCAAATATGCGGACGAGGCGTTGATGAGTGCCTCAAAGCTTTCAGACAGATACATATCCGGGCGTTTTCTGCCAGACAAGGCCATCGATCTGATAGACGAGGCCGGTGCCAGGGCTAGAATTCAAGCGTCCTCCACCCCACCGCCGGACGTGTCCGCTTTGAAGAAAAAACTCGCGGATGTTGTTGTAAGCAAAAACAAGGCCGTCGAAGGTCAGGATTTCGAGGAGGCCGCCGCCTTGCGCGACGAGGAGAAACGGCTGAAAGCCGAAATCGACCGCGTTATGGACACATGGCGTTCGAAGTCCGAAAAGAAAGTGCCTGGAATACTTTCCGCTGACATAGCCGAGGTGTTGGGAAAACTGACAGGCGTGCCCGTCCGGCAGCTCGAAGAGAAAGAGAACGAGCGCCTTCTCAATATGGAGAATGAGTTGTCCGAAATCGTGGTTGGCCAGCGAGAGGCGGTTTCCGCTATTTCCAGGACTCTGCGTCGTTCGCGGGCCGATATGAAGGATCCGAATCGTCCCATAGGGTCTTTCATTTTTCTAGGTCCGACCGGTGTCGGGAAAACTCTGTTGGCCAAGGCGCTGGCCGAATTCATCTTCGGCGATCCAGATTCGCTCATACAAATCGACATGTCGGAGTATATGGAGAAATTCAATGTCAGCCGTCTGATCGGTTCGCCTCCGGGTTATGTCGGGCATGACGAGGGAGGGCAGCTTTCCGAGCGGGTACGCAGGCATCCCTATTCGGTCGTGCTTTTCGACGAGATTGAAAAAGCCAATCCCGACGTGATGCATATGCTCCTTCAAATCCTGGAGGAGGGGAGGATCACCGACAGTCTCGGAAGAAAGGTGGACTTCAGAAACACTATAATCATAATGACCAGCAATCTTGGTGCCGACAAACTGGCCAAAGGCGGCTTGTTGGGTTTTGGCGGCGGAGTCAAAGACGATTCCTTCGACAAGGTAAAGGATGAACTTCTTGAAACTGCCAAAAAGCATTTCAAGCCGGAATTCATCAACCGCGTGAACGAGGTGCTTGTTTTCCGAAAACTTGGGCGGGACGATCTCAGACACATAGTCGAAATAGAGCTTTCCAATGTTATCGGTCGTTTGGGAGCACATCATATAGGGCTTGATATTGATAAAAGCGCCATCGATTTTCTTATAGATGTCGGCTACAAACCGGAATACGGGGCCCGACCGTTGAACAGAGCGATCGAGCGCTATATCGAGGATCCGCTAGCGGAGGACATAATACGCGGCAGAATCAAATCGGGGCAGACCGTGAAAATCACCGTCGACAACAAAAAAGTGCTTTTTTTCCCGATTGACGCTGAAAAAAAGCCCAAAAGAAAACCGAAATCGTCTAAATAGATGTGTATTCCCCCGCTGGAACCGTTATTTCGATGAACACAACCCATTTAAATGAATTGAAGGTGTTGGAGGAGGGGTACTGGTGGCATTTGGCTAAACGGCGACTGCTTTTCGAGTTTTCGATAAAAACGTGTCCGCCTCCGGCGAGAATTTTGGAGGTTGGAACTGGAGCCGGAGGCAATCTTCTCCATTTCAAAAGATTGGGCTACGATGTGCGTGGGTTCGACATCATGCCGGAGGCTGTTCGATACTGTAATGAACGCGGTTTGTCCGCAGTTTCCGTTCATGACATTGCTGAGCCTTGGCCAGTGCCCGACTCCTCCATGGATATGGTGGTGGTGATGGACGTGCTCGAGCATTTGGAGCGTCCCGGCGAAGCTTTGAAATTCGCTTGGAAAGCGATTGTTCCGGGAGGTCGAATTATCCTTTCCGTTCCGGCATGTCCGTTTCTGATGGGGCCTTGGGACCGCGCTTTGGGTCATTTTCGCCGTTATTCGTCGGGAATGTTGCGGTGGGAGTTGGCGCATGCCGGATTCGAGTCTGAAAGCGTTGGATACTGGAATTTGTTTTCGTTGCCGGCGGCTTTTGTGGTGAGAGGCGCGCAGCGTTTTTCATCGGAAAAACACACGTCGGAATTCCCCAGGGTTCCGCGTTGGCTTAACAAAACTCTTTTGGGCTGCGCTTGGTTTGAACGAAAAATTCTGAGAAAAAGTCCCGTTTATTACGGGCTTTCGATAATGGGAGTGTTTCGCAAAAATGAGTCCAACTAATGAAAAAAGTGATTCTATGGACGGCGAACTTGTTTCATTCGTGATTCCAGTTTACAACGAGGAGAATGTGCTGGATCTTCTCTTTGAGAAGATAAGCGAGGAGATGGTCGCTCTCGCGATGCCCTACGAGATTCTTTTCGTCAATGACGGTTCCGACGAACCATGTTCGCGGAAACTTGATGACCTCTCAGACCTTCACCGCGAGGTCAAGGTTATCCATTTGTCAAGGAATTTCGGTCAGCAAGCCGCCGTGCATGCCGGGCTTGAAAGAGTCTCGGGGGCGGCGGCTATCGTCATGGATGCCGATCTGCAGGACGATCCCTCTGGAATACCATCTTTAATCAAGGAGTGGGAGAATGGCTGCGACGTGGTGTATGCCATCCGCGTCAACCGAAAGGAGAATATCCTCAAAAAAACACTGTTTCACCTTTTTTATAGATCGTGCCAACTTTTGCTGCCTTTCAAATTGCCGCTTGACGCCGGCAATTTCGGGTTGATAGATAAAAAAGTCATCCGGGTCGTGACGGAAATGCCGGATTGCCACAGGTATTATCCCGGACTCCGAAGTTGGATAGGTTTCAAACAAACCGGCGTGCGGATAGAAAGACTGTCCCGCTATGACGACCGTCCACGCGTGGGTTTCGTTCAACTTTTTTTACTTGGCAAGCATGCGATATTCTCATTTTCCCAAGTGCCCTTGATGTTGTTTTATCTGCTCGCCGCCTTGGCGTTTACCGCTATGCTCGGGATTTTGGCGTTTGTGCTCTACCATAAACTATTCACTGGAAAAGCGATTCCAGGCTGGACCTCCATTCTGACCACAATCTGCTTTTTCGGCAGTATCAACGCAATGGGAATAGCTATTGTCGGAGAGTACGTATGGAGAATATACGTCCAAGTCCTGAAACGCCCCGTCTACATCACGTCGAAAGAGAAAGGTTTCGAATCCAAGGAAGACGTTTGAGCCGCGTCGCATGTTTCAAGTTGAGCTCGACCTACCGCAATGTTTTTCTTTTCCTCGGCGATCAAAATTGCGTTCAATCGGACTATGGCGAAAATCAGAGCGACCATAAAGGGAAATTTGGATGCGAGCGCGATGGCGAGCAATCCCGAATGGTTGCCGATCAGGCCCCAGGTTGGAATGAGGCAGTGGGCTAGGCAGATGTAAATGGCGATGGTCAACCAAAGATGGCGCTTTTCGCCGTTCATCCTCGCTACTCCCTTCACCAGAACCGGGACGATAAAACACATAAAAACCAATTTGTAGTCGTATGATATCGCCGACGCCACCGACATGAAAAGCATATACGCGCAAATCTCCACCATTCGGGGCAAGTCTCCTGTTTTATTCCTCCATTTCCAGGAATGAAACGCTATAAACGCGAAAACCGCGGCGTTTATCAAGTGACTGCCGTAAATGGAGATTTCCGTAGCAGTGTCGGAAAAACAACCCATTGTCGCTTGCAAGCGCAAAAGAAAACATACAGTCGAATGGTTCGCCACAAACAGATGCCGGGGTAGACTCGCGAGCAAACCCGCGAGATTCGCGCCGTATTCGGGTATGAACCGCAACCCGGCGATTACGCTCAGAAACATTGAGATTACAACCGTTTTCACCACGATGCCCCACTCCTTTTTGAAAATGAAAAAGAAGAGGAACGCGGCAGGAAAAAGCTTCAAGAGGATAGCGACGGACAAACAGGACGCGACAAGATATTCATTTCGTTTTTCAAGCCAAAAGAAAAAAGACGAGAGATAAAACAGCATGACTAGAGCGTCGAAGTTTCCGCGTTCCATCAAAAACGTCACCGGATACGAAAAGATGAGTAAACCTACCAACGCGACGGTTTCCAACGGGCTGAAATTCAATTTCAAACAACAGGCCACCACCAGTCCTAAAACAATCGCGGTCTGTATAATGGACCAGACCCAATATGAAAGGCGATCTGGAAGAAAAGCCAGTGGAGCGAAGATATATGCCGCCAGAGGCGGATACACGTATCGCACCTTGTTTTTCTCCGCCAGAAAATCAGTGAACCGCCGTCCGTGTTTTGAATTGTTTTCATAAATTGAATAACCGGCCATCATTGAGCGTGAGGCAACCATGACTGGAATTAAGTCGATTCCCCGTCTTCCCCCCAATGGTAGTATGTTCTTTAGAAAGCGTCCATTGATGAGAAACGATCCGCCTAGCGACAACATCCCCAAAATTATGACGGTGGCGAAAAGACTCGCTATGTACGGTGTCCCCGATTTCAGTATCCCATCGTTTTTATCATTCATCTTGAAGCCTTTTTGAATATAATTTCTGGAACACGCCGGATTTGATCAATGTGTATGTGGTCATGTTTCCGTTTCTGTCTCGTAATCTGATGCGCGCAGGACTTTTTTTTGTGTATATTATCAAGAAATCCGGATTGTAGCTCCAATGAACGCATCTATAGGTGTCGCGTTTTTGGATGTTGTTCAAATAAGTGGTGTGGAATATATCCTCGCTATACAATCCGTCAATATCCAACGCCTTGAAATAGAGGATGAAACCAAAAATTTTCGGATAATCTTTGTTTACAATGGCGAAAGTGCGGTGCCTAGCGCCTTGTAGCGTCGTGGTTTCGAGCATTTTATTCAATAGATCGATTTTATCATACAAGGGGACGTCTGAAACCTCGAATGGACGGAAGCGGGTTTGCCGTTCGTATTTAATTTCGAATATATGCGACCAGATGATGACTGTGCCAATCGTGAATGCCAGGAGTATTGAATTCACAAGCCTTTCGGAAAGGCGATGGCGGATAGAGAATAGACGGACGAATATGGATGCCCATTTTGTTGCAGCTACCGTCGCTACCAAGAAGAAAGAGGTTGAGAAATTCAGTAAGTAGTCGTTCCTGGTTTTTCCGTACATCGCATTGAGCGTTAGAACGACGAACATAGCGAGAAAAGCGGCAAGTGGGAGGCGATCGCTTTTTCCGCCGCGTTTCCAGGCGACCATTGCGAAAACGGCTGAAACGGCTAGAAAAACATATTTCGTAAAACCAAGGATGGTGAAGCTGGCTGAATCGGAATCAGGGTAGCCTCGCAATATGGCTGATTCACCGAATGTGGAAAAGAATTCACGACATACACTGGCCGCGCCAGTGAAAGAATTGAACAGTTGGCCGGAGTCGGCGGCCGCGGCGGATATCGCGTCCGGCAGACAAAAACGACTCCATGGCAGCCAAACCGGCAATAAGACACTCAAGGCGCCGATCCCGAAAAAGACAAAATTCAATCGTTTTCGCCGCCAAGCCGAAATGAAAAGAGGAAGCAGCGCCGGATAATACGAAAAAGCGGCGAAATGAACGGCTGGCGTCAAGACCGTTAAAAAACCGGCTAGAAAAGAGGTTGTGATTTTTTTCC
>JAADHT010000082.1 GCA_013151705.1 Kiritimatiellota bacterium
ACTATCTTCAATATGGATGTGTCGTCAATCATAATACCAAAGAATATACATGTTATTCCCAAAAAGATCCATTTAAAAACAAAAAAAACACATTAAATTACGAGTTATGGAATGAGGCGGTGCGCCTAATGAGACCTTTTCGAACAGGGTCTTGGGAGGATCATCGCGACATTCAAAACTGATGAAAAAAGGAGATGGCTATGTGTGTCTTAAAACAAGCCGACAAAGAGATTTTACGGGAATTGGCGAAAGAATATGCGGAAATAGCCGCTTTACCTATTCACGAAGAGAAAAAAAAGTTATGGATTAAACTCAATGGACTTCAGCGGATCAGACCCATGGTCATGCTGGATCAAGTGTGCTGGAATGAGATGGATCATAACGGAGAACTTACGAACAGGTGTGAAGATTCATTTCTCCGCTCTTTAGAGAGTTTTTTCAGAAGAAACCTTTACCAATGGGAACATTTTCCCGTTGACAAGGTTTTTGATCCGTGGATAAATGTCCCCAAGGCGATCAGTAATACTGGTTTTGGCGTTCAAATCAATGAAGAAACTGTTGTTTTTGAAGCGGGAAGCGTTCTAAGCCATAAATATGAAAATCTTTTTCAAACAGACGAGGATCTTGAAAAAATCCAGGTTCCGCAAATAAATCACGACAAAGCGGAAACGGAAAAGCGTCTTGCCAAGGCGCATGAGATTTTTGACGGTATTCTTGAAGTTCGTTCTACAGGCATGGCTCCATATCTCTCACTCTGGGATCCTATTTCAATGTGGATGAGTGTTGAAGATGCCCTTTTTGCAATGATTGACAAACCTGAGTTTATGCATAAGCTCTTGAGGCGAATGACGGATGGTTACCTTGACATGCTTGATCAACTTGAGGACCAGGGATTGCTCTCTGGACAGCAAAGCGTGATTCATTGCACGGGAGCTTTCACCGACGAACTGCCGGCAAAAGGATATAATCCGGAAACCCCGCGTTGCATGGATCTCTGGATGTTTGGCCTCGCGCAGATGCTAGGAATAGTTTCTCCCGCGATGTATGATGAATTTGAGATTCAATATACCAGCCTTATCTGTGAAAGATTCGGTTTGGTTTATTACGGATGTTGTGAACCGCTTGACAAAAAAATAGAGCAAGTCAGAAAGCTGCCTAATGTCCGTAAAATTTCGATGAGTCCCTGGGCTGATCATGAGAATGGAGCCGCTGAAATAGGGAGAGATTTCGTTTTCTCCTCAAAACCGAACCCGGCGCATCTCGCCACAAGCACTTTTGACGACGATTTGATCCGTTGCGAATTGACTAAAATAAAACAAGCCTGCGATAGAAATAATTCTCCTCTTGAATTTATTTTGAAAGATATCAGCACGGTATGCCATAAACCAGAGCGTTTGGACAAATGGGCGAAAATCGCAATGGAAGTCGCTGAAAACTAAAATAATAAAGCCAAACCCGTTCCCTTTGTTTCCTCTTTGTTGAAAAATTGAAATCAATTTGAACAAGATCATTTCGGGAGACCGCCTAATCGGCGGCGCGTGAGCTTTGGGATTCGCGGTATGTCTTCCCGCTATTTCCGCGGAATTAGCGGCCTCGCGGGCATGAGGCTACTTCTCGTATGCTTGCGAGGCGTTTGCGAGTAGGATCTACTTGGGCGCCTCCAGTTTGGTTCCAGCGTCTTGAAGTTTTTTAACATACTTGTCGGGATCCGCTTCGACCTTGGAGATGCAGCCCGGGCAACATACATATACGCGCTTGCCTTTGACATCGGCGTAGAACTTTTTATTGATTTTGCCACCCATAACCGGACAATTGGTTTGAGATTTCAAATCCGACTTGTCGGCATTGGACTGATTCTTCATCGGGCAATTCTTCATTTTGCCACTCATCATCGTCATGCACTTGCTCATCATCTTCTTTTTATCCGCGTCGGACATATTCTTCATCATCGGACATTTCGACATCATTTTCGCCATCCGCTCTTTAGTCAATGGCTTCTTGTTTTTGTTCGTCGACATCATGTATTTCATCATCGAACATTTCGACATCATAGCCTTCCGCTCGGCTGCGGTCTTTCCCTTCATCATAGGGCAGTTCGCCATCATTTTTTGAATATCGGTCTTGCTCATTCCCTTTTTTATGGGACATTGCATCGGTTTTTCCTTGGCTACGGCTTTTCGCTTACCTCCGCGGAACTGTCCGAAAACCGACCCCATCGTAAACAAAAACACAACCATCATCGCCGACATCATCATTGACTTTCTCATTTGCCAATTTCCTTTTTTGTTGAAAACACGCCGCCATCAGCCTTCCTGATATATGCGACACCACTCCCACTAACATCGAACAGGCTCAATAGCCTTCCACATCAATAAGGACGAGCGGAAAACCGAAACGTTACAAACAAGTCTGTTTTTTATCATTCCATCCTCGTTTTTCCAATAAACACCACCTGACGCCACTCAGTCGCGCGGATGACTTCAGCGTTCAAAGCAGGTGTGGGCGACATCAACAAAAACATTGAATCGAAGTGTGAATTATCACATAAGGAGATCAATTATGGCAAGCTCTATCACGAAACGTGCGTCATCTGCTCATGGGGCAATTGTCCATCATGCGTTTGCAAGACGCGCCTCATGCGCTCGCGACACGGCTCGCTCAGACTTTTGCGATTGGCTCTATGAGACTTTTTTAACTTTCACGGTGTTCACTCTCCACCCCTTTGGTGTGATATCTCCAGTGAGGAAAATCAAAAGCTCTCCGGCTCGCACCATCTTTTGGCGTTTTAGAGTGAGTTCGTACAACCCAAGAGAGCACATGGAATCATCTCCGTCCTCAAAGCGACCTTTATCATCAAGTAAAACCGGATGGACATTATGATAAAACGCCATTTGCTGATAAACGTCCCTGTTGAATGTGGCGGCGTAAACAGGAGATTGCGGACGATACTTGGAAATCACCCGCACGGAACTACCCGAATGCGTCATCACCGCCAGAGCTTTCTCGTTGAGAAAATATGAGAGATGAGACGCTGCCGCGCAAAGTCCCTGCGTCAAATCATGAATTTCAGGTAGATCAAGTGAAAGATGATAATGCTCATTGAGAAGAGAACTTTCCGTTTCCACTATAATATCTCTCATCGCGGCCACCGCTTTCAACGGAAATTCGCCGACAGCGGTCTCATTTGAAAGCATCACCGCGTCGGTTCCGTCGAGGATGGCGTTGGCGACATCACTCGCCTCCGCTCTAGTAGGACGAGGATTGTCGACCATAGAGCTCAACATCTCGGTGGCTACGACCGTCAATTTACCGCGGAGATTCGCCTGTCGCAATATCTCTTTCTGTACCATTGGAACTTTAGCGAAGGAAATCTCGACCGCCAGATCGCCGCGGGCGACCATAATCCCATCAGAGACCTCTAGAATCTCGTCTAAGTGGTCAACCCCTTCCGGCTTCTCGATCTTGGAAATTATCGGTACGGATTTTTTCATTTTCGACATTAAACGCTTCAGCTTCACAACATCCTCCGCGCGCCTGACGAACGACAACCCCATATAATCCACACCAGCCTTGAGTCCGAATTCGGCGTCTTCGCGGTCTTTCGCGGTCAACGCCGGGAGAGAGATGTCCGTATACGGCAGATTGATTCCCTTGCCGGTGAGAATAGTTCCGCCATTGACCACTTTGCACAAAACCTCTTTCCTGCTTTTATCCGTTTTCAAAACAGTAAGAATAATTTTACCGTCCGCTAAAAGGATTCTTTTTCCGGCTTTGGCGTCTGAAGCTATCTGTTTGTAGGTCGTTGGAAGAACCGAAATGATTTTTTTATTTGAGATCTCTTTCGTTTTGTGGATGGAATTTCCGGATAGAATAAGCTCCCCGCCCTTTCTCACCACAACTGGTTCGTTCAACACCCCGACCCTGATTTTAGGCCCCTGCAAATCCTGCAGAATGGCGATTGATTTTTTCAATTCCTTGCCAACCGCTCGAATGGTGTTGATAACCTTTTGGTGTTCAGCATAGGTTCCGAAAGAAAAATTCAGTCTAAACACATCAACGCCGGCCTTAGCCAGTTTGGCTATGCTCTTCTTGTCGTTGGACGCCGGCCCCAACGTGGCGATAATCTTTGCTCTTTTCATAGGTCACTCCTATTTTTCGCGAAACTCGCGGCTCACCGGACGCCCACGTAGGGACGTTCCCGCGTGGGTGTCCGCATTTTTATATAAAATTCCAAATAATGCGATGAAAATGATTTGGCATTGCAATGTATTTCCCACATTGTCCAACTGCAAGTTTAGTGTTTCATATTTCGGCGCTCGCCCCCTTTTCGAGCACCTTCATTGTTTGGCAGAGGAATTATTTTATTAGGGAAGAGCTGGCGCCGCAATCATTCGCCAATGGTGACGCCACTGCTTTCAGAGCGTCGTCCACGGAAATCCGCGGCAGCCAGATCGGGCTATCGGCTTTTATATCGTCGGCGCGTTGATTCAAACCTAAAATGGAACGTAGCATATTAGCTCTCGTTTTCTGTGGTTTGATGTCGGCTTCCACAGCGTTGCGGTCAATCAAAACACGTGATCCATATAGAGTCAACCACTCTTTACTAATCGGAATAGTTATCTTTGAGTTCTTGTTGTCTCCTGAATCATCGGAGAGATACTCGGCCTCGTCCTCGAGATCGTCAAACTGTATTTTGGAGTCGCCGACAGTCTCGTAATATGTTGAATCAACCGCTCCAATAAGAATATTGTTTTTCAAATTCAGAGGCCACTTGCCTTGCTTTTGAATATTGAATCGGTCTGAGAACGCGATAATGTTGTTTGCGAAATCCGCGACGACTTCGGAGTCGGTTTTGAAACCCACTCCGGAAAAGCTGGAGACGAAAGCGTCATATTTCCAAATGAAAAGAATCGAGTTGTTTTTAATTGTGAACTTTGGAGCCAACGCCTCATTGCGTCCAGCCCACGAAGTGCCGGCGTAAATCCCCGTTCCAGTGCAGTTTATCACTAAATTATTCTCAATCAGAATACGGCTTTTAGCGTAGCCGAATACAGCCAAAGCGCCTTGGGTGGGAGCGGAATTGAGAACAAGATTGTTCTTGACCGTGATGTTCCAAGGAGTTTTGAAGTCGGGAGAGCGACTGACTCGAACAAATATCCCCCCGCGGTCCGGTGTCGGATTCGCCCCTGTTTTAGGACTTGCCAAACGTACGATTTTTAGTTGTTTGACGGTTTTGTAGTGATTCTGAGCGCCTTGATCCACTATCAATCCATCAATGAGGATCGGGGTGATGATTTTCGTCCGATATTTCGAAAGGTCAATGGAGACTCTTGGGGAAACCTTGTAGTTTTTCGTTTTGTTGTCGCCTGAAAAAATGGTTTTATATTTTCCCCATGGATCGCGCGATGAGAAATCATCGGAATACCCGCCTATGATGGAAACAGGCACTTTGATAATATCGGCTCCGGACTTCCCTCTTCCCGGATACGTTCCCGCTGCGATATGGACGACATCTCCTGGTTTCAATTTTGAGACGATATTGCCTAAATCCTTCGCTGGCTTGCTTTTCTTTCCGGACTTCCCCTTCCCGCGTGCGGCTGAAACATACCAATCCCTTGCTGAAACTTGAATTTGAGACGCTACCAACAACAACACGATTGACGCTCCGAACAACTTTTTGAATTTCATAATAACGACCTTCTTTTTGTTGACGACGGAAGACATGCTTTGAGCGACAACCTGTCTCGCCCTCTATATGACATGCCGGCTTAAATTGGACACTAAGGAGCCAGTCGCAAAAGTCTGAACAGCTTGTCCTCCATAGCTCGTAGAGCGAAGGAGGAACCGCGCGACATCCCATTATGAGTGGTGGGTGGATTTTTCAAAGCGGCGCTCGCAACACGGCTCGCTCAGACTTTTGCGATTGGCTCTAACCTGGATCCGTGAAAATCCGGCGGCACCGTAGATGCGAGGCAGCAGTAGGTGAAGTGTGGTGACCACTCGAACCTGCTGCTAACAAAGTAGATATGGTGCCGCCGGATTTCCCTCGCGGATTCAGGTCTAAGACTTAAGACAATAATCTCCCCCAAAGCAAATGTCAAGCTCTACTTGATTTTACCATTCTAATACATCAACCGCCTCTCAATTCATATTGATTTTGATTAGTGGATATCGCGCGTCTCTGGCGGCGAACACCCGCGCCTGCGTTTCACGCGTACTCAAGGCGTCGGTGTTTGTACTCTGCCCGGTCCTTTCATAATTCCGGAACTCCATAAATGGAGTTCAAACAATCGCGGATTAAGCACTCTATTTTTGACAAATCAAAAAAAAATGCTACTCCTTTCATAACAAAATAAAAACTGAAAGGAGCAACAACAATTGAATACTTCAATACTAACCCGGTTTTTGCGCGAAGCGACGCTCGCCAAAGGCGAAACCGGATATGGTGCGATGGCGTGGCGCGAAGCGTGTCTCCATGGGATGAACGGAGATGAACAGGGGGAACCGGCGCCGGCGCGCGGGGCGCGGGAAGGAGGGCGCGAAAAAAAAACGCGTTTTTTTTGACTGGGGCGCTTGCGCGTTCCGCGGAGGTGGTTATATTTCACTTTTTCCGTTGTTGATGTTTGAGTGATTCGGCGTCCGCTCCGGAGAAAATGATCGGTGTTTGGGAAGACGGCCGGGATATTTGTCGGCCGTTCGCGCGCTGTTCAAAAACATCAAGGGTTTTGGGGAAATGAGTAAACCGCCGTTCGCGAAAAAACTGGGGAAATTGACGAAACCGCTCGCCGTCCTGTGCGCCGTTCTGACCGCCGTTCCCCTGATCGTACTCCCGCTGAGACCGGAAATACTCCACCTGGTCCTCCCGCCGACCCTCCGCGCCACCGCGTCCGGGAACTTCGGCACTCAGGCACTCCGGCACTCCGGCACTCCGGCACTCCAGAACTCCAGCACTCCAGAACTCGAGAACTTCGGA
>JAADHT010000294.1 GCA_013151705.1 Kiritimatiellota bacterium
GAGATACGGAAAGGTGGAAACACAGCGCCCGTCGATTTTCATCGACGAGATAGCGGAGGATTGCTACGAGAAAATAGATGTCGCCAATGCGTTCAAAACAATTTCCGCCGAGGAGCTCACCAAAGCGCTGGACAATTTCACGATTTGACTCATCTTCGGAAACCCTTGCATGACAAAACAACCACACCACCGAGAAACGGCCTCGAATAAATTTATCCGCCTGCGGGCTACAGCAATTCCACGTCCGATTCGTAATCGGGCGAGGTCATTGTCATTGTGTCGGTCGCGATTCAGCCTCGTTGTAAGCCATCCACCAACGGGGATTTATTTTTTATCGTAGCGAGGGATAGCTGTCCGCTATTGAATTACCTTTTCGAGAGGGTAGATTCAACCATTCATCGAGAATGTTTCGAGTCGGTTTGCTCCGGCGATCGGGCCTTTTTGTGTTTTGACGTTCGAAATTAAGTAGCTCAAGGAAGATAGATGTCGCTGTTGGCGCTGATATTTTTGTTTATATTGCTGCTGGCCGGTTCCGCTTTTTTTTCGGGAGCTGAGACTGCGCTGTTCTCGCTCAGTCGCGCGAGGTTGCTCTCATGGCGGAACGAAAAGCGCAAAAGAAGGTGGCTGGCCGCCGAGCTGATGGAAAACGGCTACAACAGAACACTGATTGTTCTGATTTTGGGCAATATGTTTATGAACGCGGCGTTGACCATCACGGACGACGAGATAATCTCAGGTCTCGGACTCCCTGGAGTGGCGCAAGCGTTGCTTTCCATTTTCACGACCACCGTTTTTCTTTTGGTTCTCGGAGAAATGACCCCGAAAACCATCGCGCTGATGTTCCCGGAGAAAATCTCCGAATCGATTTCGGCGATAGTCTCGTTCGCGCGGACGGTACTACATCCCCTCGTCTGGATTCTTGAAAGGATGTTTTCTTTGATTTTGGACGTATTGGGAAGAAAGGAGTCCGAACCGCTCAGACACGAGGAGTATTCGTCGTATTTGGACATGGCGCAGTCGGTCGGCGCTTTCAGCGGGGAGGAGACCGAGTTGATATCGAACGCCTTGCTTATGCGCGACCGGAAAGTCGCCTTCGTTATGACTTCCAGAGTGGATATTCCGGTCGTGAGAAAATACGATTCGGCGGAAAACGTGGTGGAAATCATCCGAGGCTCCAGCGAGCTTTTTTATCCCGTGATAAAAGAGGATATTGACGACTGCGGCATGTTGCTTGCGGCGAGGGACTTTTTTATGCTAGCGGTGGACGAGCGCCGTGAATGGCTCGAAAAAGCTACTATACCGGCTGTTTTTCTGCCTGAAAACGCCTCTCTCACACAGGCGATCCGCGAGATGCGCGAACTGCAATCTCCGAGCGCGTTGGTAACCGATGAATACGGGGGTGTCACGGGGATGGTCAGAGCGAAAAGAATTCATGAGGAGCTGGTGGGTGATCTATCCTCCGAATTCGAAGACGACGAACCGGAAATCACCGCTTCCGGGGCCGCGTCCTGGCTGGCTTCCGGCACACTGCCATTGGAGGAGCTCTCGGAAGAGACCGGCGTGGATGTTGATGTGAGCGCCTCGAACACTTTGAACGGCCTTTTCAGCGAGTTGTCCGGGCGCATTCCCGAAAAAGGCGACACCGTCGAGTTCGAAGGCTTGACGCTTGCCGTATTGGAGACGCGCAACAACCGGATAGTTAAAATGGAAATAACCCGCGGAGACTGATATGGGATATTGGATCGCCACATTTTTTTTCATAGCGGCGCAGGCTTTTTTCAGTGGAGCGGAGACCGGGCTGATTTCTCTGCGCAAATCCCGCGTGAGACATGGCGTTAAATCAGGGGCGCGCGGCGCCAAAATCCTCGATTTCTTCATCACCCATCCCAGGCATATGCTGGCGACGACATTGGTAGGTACCAACATCAGCGTCGTTTGCGCGTCGAAAATGGCGAAAGAGGGAGCGGCGGCCATGGGACTGACGGATACCGCGTCGATGTTTTGCCTGACGTTGTTTATGACGTTGTTTCTCATGTCGGCCGAGATCATACCAAAGGATTGGTTCAGACAATCGCCGTACCATCGTTGCCTGAAGTTTTCCGTTTTGCTTGAAATATCTTATCGCGTTCTATATCTTCCCGTGAGATTGATGTCGGGTTTTACGAAAATGACCACCACGCTGCTCAAAGGCTCGGATGACTCCGGGAAAGCCGAGGCGGCGATGATGCGGGAGGATTTCAGTATGTTGCTGCGGGAAAGCGTGTCCGCCGGCGTGATAGACTCCGAAGCCGCCGATATTCTCGACAGATCTCTGGAGTTTCACGGCACTCTCGCTCGGGATTTATTTGTTCCGAAAGACGAGGTTGTGGACGCACCGGCGAATATGACCGTCAAAGAGGCCGTGAGGCTGTGTGGAGAAAAAGGAGTTTCCAGACTGCCCGTCAGGCCACCGGACGGGAATGCGGCGGGAGACCGCGAGATTTGGATCGGAGGATTCTCATTGTACGACATATTCTTCTCGTTGCCTGAAAACCAATGGGAGACGACCGAAATAGGAACCCACTCGCGTTCTATGCGTTCGGTGCCGCTGAACGCCAATATGGAGCTTATTCTTTTAACGGCGAAAGAAGCGGACTCCTCTCTATTAGCGGTGAATGCCGGAGACGGAGGGGTTGAACGGCATGTGGGGATCGTGTCTGGAAGCGATGTGGCGAAATGCCTTTTCGGGTGATGTCGATTTCGCGAAGTGATGTTGTATTGCGGTGTTATCAACACTATATTATCCTCTCGTAGCTGTTTGGCAACACGAAAACAACGAGGATCGCCGCGGTGAATAAAATTTCCTTGGTCATATCCGCCTTCAACGAGGAGGCCAACATAGAACGACTGTTTCGCGAACTTCGCGAAAACGAGTTGTCCGATGTTGAATACGACTACATCCTCGTCGATGACGGATCCACTGATGGAACCGTCGCCGCGGTCGAACGCGTCGTCGATGGTGGGCTGGAAGTGAAATTGTTGTCGTTCTCGAGAAATTTCGGACATGAGATAGCGATGACGGCCGGGTTGGACGCTTCCACCGGAGAGGCCGTTGTTTTCATGGACGCCGATCTTCAACATCCACCGGCGACAGTGCCGAAGTTCATTCGCGAATGGAGAGATGGAGCCCCCATAGTCCTAGGTAAACGCGTTGTGAACGATGGATGCGGATGGTTTTATTCCAGAATGTCCAACTCCTTCTACAGCCTTCTCAATTATTTGACCGGTTTCGACACGACGAGAAACTATCCTGATTTCAGACTGCTTGACAGGCATTACGTCGAGATCCTCAAGACGTTCAAAGAGCATTCGAGAATGTTCAGGGGATTCGTCTATTGGATGGGAGCGAAAAACGACATTGCGGAAGTCGAATTCGCCGCTCCGGCGAGAGCCGCCGGTGAATCGAAGTATTTCATTTCCGATTTGCTCGGCTTGGGTTGCGACGCGATTTTCGCGTTCTCCCTCAAACCAATGAAACTGTCCCTGTTTTTTTCTGGACTGGGAGTGTTGTTTTCCTTCGCATTGGGCCTCTACCTTTACATCCCCTATCTTTTCGAGCATATCGATCCCCCGGGATTTCTCACGGTGATGTTCGCCGTTCTCATAATGGGTTCGGCCCAGTTGATGATTCTCGCGATTTTCGCGGAATACATAGGCAGGATCCACTTGGAGGTGAAAAGACGACCACTGTACGTGTTGCGGAAAAACAACCGCGGCGATCGGCGACATCATTAAGCGGATTCTAGAATTCAGGGAGCCATATCGATGGACGAAAAAACGGAAAAAGACATCCTCGCGACCCCGCGACCGCTTTCCGCGGCCAAGGGCAAACACTCATTTTTGTTCTGGGTTCTCATAATATTTCTGATCGGATTCGCTTTGAGGACGGGTAGATGCTTTCTCGTCAACCGAATAGTCAAGGATGGAGTCCTGTACGTGAGAATGGCGCGGGACTACGATCGCGCGCCTAGATCGGAGGCGTTTCAATTGAATAGGCGCATGCCGCCCTTGTATCCGCAGCTGATGTCGTTCGTCAGCGGATTCGGATGCTCCTACGAGACGGCGGGACGTTTGATCAGCGTCTTGGCCGGAACCTTGACACTCATACCTTTTTTGCTTATGGCGAGAGTCCTTTTCGGCGACCGGATAGCGCTGGTCGCGATGTCGCTGGCCGCGGTCCATCCCTCTTTGGTGAGAAACAGCGCCACCGTCATGCGGGATCCGCTCTTCCTCTTTCTGTTCGCCACTTCCGCGGCTTGCATGATTGCCGCCGCGAACTCCAAAAAGACATCGTCGCTGCCGCTGTGGATCGCTTCGGGTACGGCCGCCGCCTTGTCGGCGGCGACGCGCGGCGAGGGCTCCGAACTGCTTCTAGCTTTGTTTTTGTGGCTGTGCGTCTCCTTGTTCCGACCGGGCGGAGAAAAAAAGCGATTCGCGGCGAGACTCGGAAAACGCGCCGCGATTCTCGCGGTTTTCACCATCTCGTATGTTTCAACGACTTTTGCCTTGCTTGAGACGGTCAAAGGCACCGATTCCACTTGGATCGGTGTTGATTCGCGGATCGTCAGTTACCTGAAGGGGATGATCACGCTTGATTCCGAAGAGGTGCTCAAAGAGGAGGACACGCTGTGAAACCCATTTTCGCCCCCGCTCTTTGGTGCATTTTTCTACAGAGAATGCTGAATGTGCTTTATCCGGTGAATGTAGCGGTTCTTTTTTTTCTCGTATATTTGACGCTCGAACCGGCATTTTCGTCATTTGTTCTCCGCGTCTCGAACAAGCGCCTTCCCGTTCTATGCGATTCCGCGGGAACTCCGTTGCGCGTCACCGTTTTCAATCTCTTGAGAAAACCCAAGGCGTTGCCTCTCCTCCTTTCAATAATCTTCTGCGATCTGCTTACGAGAATGATTCCGTTTTTCGCCGGAATTCCATTCTCCCATCGCTATCTCTACCCGTTCGCATTGATGTCGACTCTGTTCGCCGCCATCGGTTTGACGGCTTTTTCGGATGGGCTGCAACGGTTTCTGACAACGAAAGTCCCATCGTTCTCGAAAAAAAAACTGTTGATCGCCATTTTGCTGGTTGTGGTGGCCGCGTATTCGGGGAAGTCGCTGATGCCGCGACTCGACAAAAAATGGTTGCGGGACATTCCGGAGGTGATACGGCGTTCAACTCCCGAAGGTTCCAAGCCGGTGCTTTTCACAAACTACCTGGACACCCGGTTCGCCTATTATTCGGGAGCGAAGTTGGTGCAGTGCTTCCCAAAAGAAAATTTTCGCATGTTGATATACACATTTCGTAAAAATAGAAACAACTTCGCTTGGTGGAACGCTCCAAAGAGAAGTCCGAATTTCAAACAACGCGTGGAAAAACTTGGAGAGAGGGCCTTCCTCCTTGTCAGACGCAAACGAAACGAACAAGACTCCTTGACCGTTGATGTGTTGACATTCATGTCGAGGGTGGGTGAGTATTCCGATCGAAAGCGGAAATGGACATTCACCCTCTATCAAGGAAAAGTCTCGGGAAAATCAAAATCGGGAAAAAAATCTTGAATTCTCAAAATTGAGAATAAAGATTTTCGTTTTTTACCCGCGCCTCCGCTCTTTCCGCAAAGAAATCGTCGCTCGCGGGAAAAAAAACGTTTGGCATTGATTTTGCTTGTAATGCGATGGACGGCGGGTATTTTATCTCCCCCTTTTTGAGGATATGCGCTTCACCGCGTCATTTGATTGAGAAATTCAATCGCGAAAGTCGAATCAAGAGAATTTAAGGGGTACGAAGGAATCGATTTCAAAAAATGTGGTTGTTCAACAACAAATCCGAGTCGGACGAGAGCGACTTGCTGGGTTTCACCCATAATTTCCATAGGGAGAAAACTCAGAAAATAAACACGAAACCTTCTCTTGACACCTTGGAGGAGGGGTTCGTTCCATGCATGCGCTGCGGTATGGAGATCGACATAAACTCATACAATGGGTTGTCCATTGGTAGATGCCCGAATTGCGAAACTCCATTGTTCATTCCGATGTTTCTGAAGAACTACTGGCTGTATGAGCCCCTGGGTGGTGGCGGTATGGGTAGCGTCTACCATGGAATGCACTGCGAAAACGAGAATATGGAAGTGGCGGTCAAGGTGCTTCCGCGCGAAAGAAAAACCGACAAATATCTGATAGACGCGTTGATCAACGAGGCCAGAATTTGCTGGGAGTTGGGTGAACATCAACATTTGAACAAAGTTTTGGATTTCGGATTGGCCGGCGATGAGTATTTCGCGGTTTTCAAATTCATAGAGGGCACGCGTCTTGACCAGATAATCGATTCCCCGGTGAAACGACCGGAGAAACAGGTCATCCTGTGGGGACTGCAGATATTGTCGGCCGAACAGCATATGTTCAACAAAGGTTTCCTTTTCCGGGACCTCAAACCCCAAAATATAATGATCGACAAGAACGGAAACGTCAAACTGTTCGATTTTGGCCTCGCTATGCCCCTCGACGAGGCTTTGAACAACTCATCAAACCAAATCCAGGGTTCTCCGTTCTATTTGCCGCCGGAAAGGATAGTGGGGACGGGAGAATCGCAACACAGCGAGATATACAGTCTGGGCATGGTTATGTTTCATGTTCTCGCTAAAACGCCATACTACACCGCGGAAGACGTCAAAACACTCGTCAGTAAACATGTCGTGTCTCTGAGAATAAACCAGGTCAAAACCAAACTTCCATACAAAACCAATCCTGAACTTGTTCGGGTGATTGAGAAAATGATAGCGCGTCTGCCTGAAAGACGTTTCTCCACATACAAAGACGCCGCCGGGGAGCTTTTCAAAATATACAAAGAGTCCGCTTGACGATAATCCTTGG
>JAADHT010000013.1 GCA_013151705.1 Kiritimatiellota bacterium
GAACGCCGTCTTCAGCCTGTGATTTGAAGATGAAGACCGCCGAGGGTATTCATCTTCAAATCGCAGGCCAAATCCGGCGCTCGTCCGCGTCAGCATGGCTGTGATACCTTTTCGAATAGGGTCTAGTTATAGCCTGCGAAGTATTAAAAATCAATGTGAAACGAGAAACATAGTGGCTATTTGCGGCTTATTCATCAAAATTTCTTGTTTCACCTAAATATTATGGCTCTTCCCGCGTTTCAGTGGGCTAACGGCTGGATATCCCTTGGGAAAATCTATTTGTCCTTTAAATTCTTTTCCCTCATTTGTTGTAGAGTTCACCCTTTTCCTTCACAAGATTAACCCTGTTTTTTCATCATCCGCTAATAGAGCTTTAACGCAATCCTAACATTGCGTTTATAAAGTAGCCTGCGAATGGAAGAGTGGTCTTCCAGCGTTTGCGCCACTCGTGGTGGCTTGCAGTGATGCTGTCGGAAAGCGAGTTAATAGGATGAAATCGCGGTTTTCGAAAAACGATGAGTGTTTTGAAGCCGCTAAAAGGAAAAAAGGAGAGTGTTATGAGAAAGCGAATCATGGTCGGATTGGTGACTGGAGTGTTGGCGTTGGGACTTGAGGGGGGAGAAAAAATCGTCATTGATGGTTCGACGACGGTCGGCCCTATCGCCAAGGCGTTCGCTGAATATTTCATGGACAAGCATCCGGATGTGAACGTCACCGTCAGCGAGTCAGGCAGTGGCAACGGCGCCAAAAGCCTTTTGAACAAGGACTGCGACATAGCGGATATGTCAAGGCCTATGAAGGGCAATGAGTTCAAAGCCGCGGTCGCCAAAGGAGTTCAACCGACTCCCCACGTGGTGGCGTTGGACGGGCTTCCAGTGATAGTGCATCCCAGCAATTCCGTCAAAGGATTGACTTTGGAGCAGGTGAGGAAAATCTATATCGGAAAGATCACCAACTGGAAACAGGTTGGCGGTCCGGATCTGAAAATCGTCATTATCTCTCGCGACACGAATAGCGGGACTTACGAAACTTTCGAAAAGGTTGTGATGAAAAAGGCGAAGATCACGAAAAACGCCGAATACGTCGGCAGCAACGGGGCGATGCGCCAACGCGTGCAGAGCACTCCCGCGGCGATAGGCTACGCGGGTTTGGGATTCGTGGATAAGACCGTCAAAGCTTTGGAGATCAACGGTGTCTACCCCAAAAGGGTGACCGTCAAGTCGGGGAGATATCCGATTTCAAGACCCTTGTTCATGTACACGGACAAGTATCCTAAGATGGGAACGGCCATTTTCCAGTTCGTCAATCTGTATCTGACGAAAGAGGGACAGGAGATTATCGAGGAGATTGGATTTGTGCCAATGACCGACTACGACCTCGATTGATTGACGCGTTTGGGGCGGCGCGTTGGTTTTTGACGCCGTGTATGGAACTCGCGCCGCCGGCTCCATTTGTGAAAAGCGTTTTTTAGCCCAACTGTGGCGGTTTTTCGATTATGAGTGAATATTGGCGCGCGTGGAGGGCGATCATACCTTTGGGAAAGGTGCCATCGCGTGGAGTTTTCCTGGAGAGCTTTATGAGTGATTTGCATATCAGCCGTATGACGGCGTTCCGCAGATTCGCGCTTGGATTGGTAGGACGCGTTTTTTTGTTCTCCGTCGCGTCTTTCGCCGCCATCGTCGTATTGTTCATCTTCTACTTTATAGCGCGCGACGCCATACCATTTTTTCAATTGAAGGGATTCAACGAGTTTTTTACATCCACCGATTGGTATCCATCCGGCGACCCCGCCTGTTTTGGTGCGTTGGCAATAATTTATGGAAGTCTCATAGTGACCGCTGGCGCTATGATTGTCGCCATGCCGCTGGGAGTCGCCGCCGCGATATGCCTCAGCGACATACTGCCTTTCAAACTTAGACAGTGGGTGAAACCGGTCATCGAGATGCTGGCGGCGATTCCGTCCGTCGCCTATGGCTTTTTCGCCCTGGTGATATTCGCGCCTTTCCTTCAGAAATGCGGTGGAGCGGCTTTGGCCGCCGGCATCTGCTTGGTTGGAGCGCCGCTTCTTTTCGTTTTTTCAACGTTGGTCGCCGACTTCGCCGCTGAAACGTTTTTCGCAAAACGCCGTTTCAGCGCCAAATGGAGCGTATTCATTTTTTTAATCGTCGCTGGATGCGTTCTGCTGTTTCTCGCGGCATGGAATGTGTCGGGATTGAAGATATCCAGCGGCACCAATGTGTTGAACGTCTCACTCATCCTTGGAATAATGGCATTGCCGACGATAGTCAGCGTTTCAGAGGATGCGTTGCAGAGCGTCGGGCGGGAACTGCGAGAAGGGAGCTACGCTCTTGGAGCGACCCGCGCTGAAACCATTTTGAAAGTCGTCATGCCGGCGGCCTCGAACGGGATATTTTCCGCTGTCATATTAGGAGTGATGCGGGCGGTTGGAGAGACTATGGTTGTCTGGATGGCCTCCGGGAACGCCGCCAAGATTCCAGAGCCGTTTTACAACATTCTCGAACCTGTGAGGACTTTGACGGCGACGATCGCCGGAGATATGGGGGAGGCGGACCAAGTGACTGGTTCCGCCAGGTATCATGTGCTGTTCGCTATGGCGCTTTCACTGCTAGTCTTTTCTTTCGTTATGAATTTGGTGACAGAGTTTGCCGCGAGGCGTGGAGAGACGCGCTACCGCCAAAAATAAAATGGAAAAGGACGCGAAATATTGGACGTTCAGTTTTAAACTTCCGGCAATAGCCAGTCAAGCTCTTGTGAGCCGGCGGTTTTCGCCTCAACGTCGCGGAGACTCGTTTTTTGCCGTTGTCGGTTGTTCTTTTCAATGGGAGATTTGAGTAATGGATTTGGGAACGCGTGGAACATTGGATCGCTCCCTGACGTACGTGGGTGGATTTTCCATAGTCTTGATGACGCTTTTTTTAATCGTAATCCTCGCGCCTATTTGCGTCAAAGGAGTTGGCGCTTTCATCTTTCGGGGTACTGTTGAGTTCAGAAAAGTGAATTTCGACGTTTGGGACCGAGGAGATAAGGCGCGGCTCGCCAGAGAGGTGGCGGACACCGATGCCGCCAGACGTCCCGTCTACGAGATGATGAAGCGTTTCAAAAAGCAGTTGAGGGGGTTCCCGCGGAGCGAACGGAGGAGATACGGGAAAGAGTTCAAGGAGCTTGGAAAGAGATTGCGCAGGCTTTTAGGACCATTCCCCGGGCAGAGGCGTCCTGTTTTGATGCGTCAGCGCTACGGCCAGACCCGCTGGGATGGGGTTGAACGTTTTCTCAACGAAGTTCTGTTTGTCGAGGAGTGGGACTATTCCAATGAGGTCGGCGTCAAAGTTTTGAAGCCCAGAATGGCGTTTTTCAAAGGGACTTCGCTCGAAAAGCTGTTCCCATATCTCAAGAAGAATATCAATGCGATGATGGCTCCCCAGTTGACTTTCTACCCGCGTTTTCTGACCGACGCATCCAAAGACTCCCATTTTTTTGGCGGAGTATGGCCGGAGCTTCTCGGCACCATCTACCTAACATTGGGCGCGATGTTTCTTGCCGTTCCGATTGGTGTTCTGGCGGCCGTCTATTTTTGCGAGTACGCCACGCAAGGGCCTGTCGTATCGTTTTTAAGAATCTGCATAAGCACTCTCGCCGGGGTTCCAAGCATTGTTTTCGGACTTTTCGGCCTGGCCTTTTTTCTGAACACCCTGCATGTTTCCGATTCAAAGAGCGTTTTGGTTGGCGCGATGACTCTTTCTCTTCTGATACTTCCCACCATAATAAGGACTTCGGAGGAGGCGATTCTGGCCGTTCCCCATTCATACAAAGAAGCCGCGCTGGCTTTGGGGGCCGGAAAATGGAAGACCGTCGCCACGATCATACTTCCAGCATCACTTCCAGGTATACTGACTGGGATAATCATCTCCATGGGGCGGGCCGCCGGTGAGACGGCTCCTATAATTTTCACCGCCGCCGTGAGCGTGGGGGGCGCCTTGGGAATCCAGCAGATCCTCGACAATCCCACACCGGCGCTTTCTTGGAATATTTACAACTTATGCACCGAGCATGAGTCTGTTGATCAGATAAGGCACGTTCAGTACGGAATGGTGCTGGTCCTCGTAGGCCTGGTTTTGGCCTTGAATCTACTCGCGATAATCCTCAGGGCGAGAATAACGAAAAGGATGAAAGCATGAACGCGGTTGAAACGAAAAATGGTTTGAAAAAGAACGGCGCGACTTGTGAAGTCGCCGTCAGCACTGAAAAATTTTCAATTTTCTATAGTGATTTCGAAGCAGTGAAAGGAGTCTCTTTCGATATCCCTCGGAGGGGCGTGACGGCCATAATAGGTCCAAGCGGATGCGGGAAAAGCACGCTTTTAAGAGGTGTGAATCGAATGAACGACCTTATTCCAGGCACTCGCGTCGCCGGAAGAATGCTTTTCGACGGGGTGGACATATACGATTCCAAAGTGGATGTGGTCAAATTGCGAAAACGAGTGGGGATGGTTTTTCAGAAACCGAACGTTTTCCCAAAATCCATATTCGACAACGTCGCCTACGGACCTCGGTTGCATGGTGTGAGAAAACGCTCGCAACTTTTCGATATAGTTGAGAAGAGTCTGCTTCGAGCCGCGATATGGGACGAGGTCAAGGATCGCCTGGGGGCGAACGCCATTGGACTTTCAGGCGGGCAGCAACAGCGGTTGTGCATCGCCAGAGCTTTGGCCATTAAACCTGAAGTTCTTCTTATGGACGAGCCCACGTCGGCCTTGGATCCTAAATCCACCGCCAAAATAGAGGATTTGGTTATGGAATTGCGCGAAGACTATACTATAGTGATAGTCACCCACAACATGCAGCAGGCGGCTAGGATTTCGCGGCGCACGGCGTTTATGTACGAAGGGGGGTTGGTGGAATACGACGACACGGAGAAAATCTTCACCACACCGAGTGAGATTGAGACGGAGAACTATATAACCGGCAAGTTCGGATGAGGCGCTGTCCGCGGTGGATATCCCGAGTCCTGTGTATGGAGGTTTGTCATGTCCTTGCATTTAAGTAAAGAAATAGAGAGATTGAAACGGTTGATGAGCGAGTTGTGCTCGAAAGTCGAGACCAGTATGAGCAAAGCCCTCTCAAGCGCCTTGGATTTCGATGGTGATATGGCTCGCGACATAATCGAAAAGGACCGCGAGATAGACGCCATGGAAATAGAGTTGGAGGAGGAGTGTTTGAAGATACTGGCTCTCCATCAGCCTGTGGCCGTGGATTTGCGCTATGTGGTGGCCTGTTTGAAGATGAACAATGATTTGGAGCGTATCGGAGACCTCTCCGCGAAAATCGCGAAAAATGTCGTGGTTTTGTCGAAAAGCCCTTATGGCATACGCGAGTTCGAGAGTCAAAATCTCAGAGAGATGATGTCTCTGGCCCGCGGGATGGTGAAGGGAAGTTTGGACGCGTTGTTCGAGATGAACAAGGATCGCGCGCAGAAAGTCCGCGAGATGGATGACGCCGTCGACTCCATAAACAAACGGATACACGTGGAGATTGAGCGGCGGGTGATTGAGACCCCGGAGGATAGCGAGTATTTGATTCGGTTGCTGGGAATCGCGCGGGCGATTGAGAGGATAGGGGATTACGCCACGAACATCGCCGAGGATATCATCTATATGATAACCGGGGAGATCGTGAGGCACGAACAACGATGAGCTCCGCTGGTTTGGAGTCTAGGGAGAGGTGTTATGCCGAAGAAACGGATTCTCGTCGTGGATGACGAGGAGGATATAGTGGAACTGGTGAGATACAATCTTTCCAAAGAGGGTTTCGATGTCGTTTGCGCGTCTAATGGAACGGAGTGCCTTGAGCGCGTCGAGCGGCATTCGCCCGATCTAATCGTGCTTGATCTCATGATGCCGGGAATGGGCGGACTTGAAGTCTGTAGGCATCTGAAGGCGAATTACGAGACCGCGTCAATTCCCATTATAATGCTCACAGCCAAAACCGAGGAGTCTGACGTAGTGTTGGGATTGGAGCTTGGAGCGGATGATTATGTGCTCAAGCCCTTCAGCGCTAAAATCTTGACCGCGAGAGCGAGGCGCGTGTTGCGCCGTCTGGACTCTTCAAGCGCCGAAGGGTGCGAGATATTGCGTCGCGGGGGGATAGAGCTTAATATTCTTGGACGATGTGTTCAAATTGGCGGAGAGGATGTCTTTTTGACTTTTTCGGAATTCGAGATTTTAAGGCTGTTGATGACGCATCCCGGAAGAGTCTACTCCAGAAGCCAGATCATGCGCGGGATCCGCGACGACGAATACATAGTCACCGAGCGTACCATAGATGTTCAGATTGTCAATTTGAGAAAAAAGCTGGGGCGTTCCGGAAAATGCGTGAGGACGGTGCGTGGATTCGGATATAAATTTCAAACGTGAGAACTATGAGAGACGGAAAAATATTCAACCGTGTCTTTTCGGCCATATCATTGCTTCTCGTCATAGTGGTGGCGGTTACGGCTTGGATGTTCATACGCGTTTTGAAAAGTGCCCACGAGAGAAGCGCAAGGGAGAAACTCGAGGCGACCGCGCTGGTGTTGCGCCCGTTGGTGTTCGACGCGTTGGAGAAAAAAGAACTTCCGCGGCTTAGGGCGTTGGTGAAGCGATTGGGAGGCCGCGCCGAAATTCGCATTACGGTGATAAATCCCGATGGGGTTGTCCTAGCGGAATCCACGAGGCCGGAGGAGACCATGGGGAATCATGCCGA
>JAADHT010000030.1 GCA_013151705.1 Kiritimatiellota bacterium
GATTTGAATATGAATACCCACGGCGGTCTTCATATTCAAATCACAGGCTGAAGACGGCGTTCGACCGCGTCAGCCCTTCGGGTAGGCACTTTTTTCGGGTGATCCCGCGTTTTTAGCCGAGAACCCAATGCTTCGGCATTGAATTCTCGGCGAAAAAACGCGGCCTCACACTCGAAATAAGTACCTACATGGCTGCGAGACCTTTTCGAGCAGGGTCTAGTAAGGTAACAGAGTTGGAAGCGAAGTCAACAAGCGAGAGGGAAAATGATTCAAAATTTTTTAGACGGAGCGACCGGACCGGCTAAAGCCGCGCTTTTCATGAGCGGTTCGGGTAGCAATGTGGTGAGATTGCTCGAGTGGGTCGCGCGTCATCCCGAATCCTGTTCCTGGACGCCGACCGTGATAGCGACCGACGCTCCACTGACGAGCCGCGCCGACGAGATATCGGCAAAGTGGTCGATTCCACTCGTCGAGCTTGACATCCGGGCTTTCTACCGCGAGCGTGGGGAGGAGCGGATGTCGCTCGCCACCGAACGCGGCCGCGAGATTCGCGAGGAATGGACCGCCGAACTGAGAGAATCGCTCGAACCGTTCTCCGTTGATTTCGGTGTCTTGGCCGGTTTCGTTCCGCTTACGAACATAACGTCGGATTTCCCATGTTTGAATGTCCATCCCGGCGACTTGACCGTCACGGAAAACCGGAAAAGAGTCTTGGTTGGATTGCACACGGTGCCAATAGAAGCCGCCATATTGAGAGGACTCCCGCATATGAGGACAAGCGTCATAATCGCCCAGACGTACACCGGCGCCGGCGGCGAGATGGACACCGGCCCGATACTCGGAGTCTCCGCTCCCGTGCCCATCGATCTTATGGGAGAATCATTGGACGAATTAAGGGCGATCGCCGAATCCCGTCCCGCCAAGAGACCGAAAGGCGGCTTCGACGATATTCTGGAGCGTATCGCCGGACACAACCAGGAAAACCTCAAGACAAAGGGAGACTGGACTGTTTTGCCGCCGGTCGTCGCGGATTTCGCGGCGGGTCGTTTCGCTTGGGACACCAAATCAAACTCGATGTTGTTTCTCGCCGACTCCGGGGAATGGCGTTCCGCCAAGACCGTTGAATACGGCGAAGACGGAGAACGACTAATTCTCCAATGAACCCAATCCGACTACGCCGGAGAGAACTTCGAATATTCAAAGCGGAAAATCTATTTTCCCACCAACTCGTTGATGAATACTGTTCTGTTTTCCCTGGAGGCCAGTTCGGCAGCTTGGCCTATAGCCGTGGACAGCAGGCCATGTTCCAAGGTCGAAGTCGCCGGTCTCACCCCTTTTATCACGTCGATGAACGAGTCCACGAGGAAAGTGTCCGTCCCCCCCGTGTCCGCCCAGGACCTCCGGGATTTGGCGCAGAATCGTTTCCTGCGTCCAGCGTGGCCGGATGAGAATCGTGCGATCATGCAGACTGACCTCGGCTTGACCTCGGTCGCCGACCACCGTGTAGAGGCGATCCGAACGGGAAGTGATGAAGCATTTCATCAACGGTGGAATAAAAGTTCTGTTCTCCCTTCAACTCTCCGAGAGAGAGCGAATGAAATCCGTCAACTTACCGAAAGTCTCAAGATTTTCGCGGGAAACACCCGAATCCACAAGCGAGACTCCAAATTTTTTCTCTATGAACACCAATATTTTGACCAGTGAAATGGAATCCACTCCAATGGACTCCAAGGTTGACTCCGGAATCGGTTTGACTGATGTTCCCGTCAAAGCCGTTATATATTCTCCTACAACTGTCTCTATGGAATTTTCAGACATTTGATTTTATTCCGCGGGCGAGGTCAGAGCTGGTCGCATCTTTTCCGCTTTGCTCCAAATCCGAAAAAGCGCGGCGATCGGTCCCAGTAGGACATAGGCGTTTATAGCGATGGTCAAAATAAAAACGGGCTCCCAATATATCAAAGCCAACAACAACAGCAGCGCGGTGGCGCGCTTATTGTTTCTTTTTACGGATTGTATCCATTTCCCCATATGCGTGTAACTGATATTGCTGACCATCAACAACCCCAAAACGCCGGCGTAAAGCGGTAGGAGTTTGACCACTAAAAAATATTCCGTCCCGAATTTGTTGAAAAAAATTATCAGACTGCAGATCGCTGCGGCCGCTCCAGGCGACGGCAATCCGCTGAATTTTTCCGAACTTTTCTTTTCAAGCATCGCATGGACGTTGTAGGTGGCGAGACGCAAGGCCGCGCACCCTAGATAAACGGAGGTCGAGAACCAAACGAAATAGCATCCGTTCTGCGTCAAATCATTAACTTTATTAGCCAAAACCGCCACCATCACGGCCGGAGCGACTCCGAAAGTCACCATATCCGCGAGAGAGTCCATCTGTACGCCATGCATGCTGGCCGCGTTGAACAGGCGCGCCGCGAAACCGTCAAGCGCGTCGAACACCATCGCGCCCAGAATTATAAACGAGCTCAAGGTCAGTATCCGCGGCGTCATATCCTTGTCCACCACGTAAACTTGAAGAGCGTAGAGTATCGCGCTGAAACCACAGAGTGAATTGCATATGGTCAATGTGGTTGGAACCCCTTTGAGCCATTTGTTCTCTTCTATCAGCGATCTGAAGTTTTTTCTCATTCTGAATGTTTCGCATCGTTTTTTCCGCCCACGACGCTTGCTATGACTGAAGAACCGGCGTAGACCTTGTCTCGCACCTTGACCGAGAGTTTCATCCAAGGCTCGGCGGGCAGAAACAGTTCCGTGCGGGAGCCGAATTTAATCATACCAAATCTAGCGCCTTTCTTGATTTCATCCCCGATTTCCGCTTCGCAGACGATGCGTTTGGCTATCGCTCCGGATATTTGACGAATGATCGAAGGGAAAACCCTTTCCTCGACTTTGGTTGAGCAGAAAACGGTCATAGCCTCGTTTTCTTTTGAGGCTAACGGACTTCGCGCGTCATGAAATTTCCCCTTTTTGTACTGTTTGTCTTTTATTTCAATGTCGGCATGCGCCCGGTTCAAATGCACGTTCAGGACTGAAAGAAATATACCCACCCGAATAACGCTTCGACCCTCGAAAAACTCGTTCTCGTCGGTGTCTTTCAATAATTCGATATCGCGAATAACGCCGTCAGCCGGAGAGACCAGGATATTTGATTCGGCGGGGACTTTTCTGTAGGGGTCTCTGAAGAACGCGGCCAAACAGCCGTAGTCCAAGCAAACCAAAGAGATGAGAGTGATGGCCCATGCTTTGCCTATGACAGGAAGCAACGCCACGAGGGCGATCACAGCCGCCAACGCCAAGCATCCACCAAGCAACCATTCCCTTCTACCGTATCCCGTCAGTTTCATATCGTCAATCTATCCCGTTCTAAATCGATTGTCAAACGCGTTGATCCGATTTCGCTTTATTATCCGCTACCCCCGTCATCTGAGTTTCAAGGTGGCGAGAGCCAAAAGCGCGAAAATCGCGGACAATATCCAGAATCTCACCACGATCTGCGTCTCCTTCCATCCCTTGAGCTCGAAGTGATGGTGTATGGGAGTGCGTCGGAAAAACCTTTTTCCGGTCAATTTGAAAACAGGCACCTGTATCAACACGGAACCAGCCTCCATCACGAAAACCCCTCCGACTAGAATCAAGGTCAATTCCTGCCTCACCAAAACCGCGATAAGCGCGATGGTGCCGCCGAGCGCCAAGCTGCCGGTGTCGCCCATGAACATGGACGCCGGATGGCAGTTGTGCCACAAAAAACCAATGCACGCCCCTCCCATCGCCGCCGCCAGTACGGCCACCTCGCCGGAGCCTGGGATAAAGGGAATACGCAGGTAGTCGGCAAAGACGCGATGTCCGCTCAGATACGCGAAGACCGCGTACGTCATAGCGCAGGTTATAATGCAACCGACGGCCAATCCGTCTTTGCCATCGGTCAGATTGACCGCGTTGGACGCTCCCATGACGGCGAGCACGCCGACCAGCAATGTAGCCGCCGCTCCGGCGGTTCCAAGAAGCACCGGCTCTTTCAGAAACGGCACCATGAAACAACGCATAAGTTCCGCGGTTTGGGGAATATGGAACAAATACGCCAAGGCGCTGATGGAAATGACGAACTGGAAGAAAAGTTTGGAGCGTCCGGAAATACCGTCCCGTTTCCTGTGCTTCACTTTGGAGTAGTCGTCCAGGAACCCCACCGCGGCCAGCGAGATCAGCGTGACCAGAAAAACCATAAGCAGCGGATTTCCCGGTACTCCCCAAAGGAGAGTTGAGACCGTTATGGAAAAAACTATGAGAATGCCTCCCATGCTCGGGGTGGAGTCTTTTTCGGGAGTGAGATGCTCGTCGGGAACCACCCCCTCCAGTCTCGGCGGCGCCACCGCGTTGAAGCGCTTGAGCAACCGCACCGTCAAAGGTCCCAGAAGAAACGCGATGGCCATGGCGGTGAAGGCCGCTCCTCCAGTCCGTAGAGTCACGAAGCGGAAAAGGCGCAATGGCCCCCAAACATGCTCGTAATTAGCTAGGTAGTAAAGCAACTGTCAGTACCTTTTTTGGGAGCTGTTCGCCAAAACGCGCAGGCGCAAGGCGTTAAGTTTGATGAATCCATCGGCATCGGCCTGGTTATACACATCGTCCTTCTCGAAGGTGGCGATGTTCTCGTCGTACAGACTGAAGGGAGAGCGGCGTCCGACGACATTGCACGCGCCTTTGAACAGTTTGAGTCTCACTTCCCCGGTGACGAAACGCTGGCTTTCGGTTATGGCCGCCTGCAGCATCTCGCGTTCTGGAGCGTACCAGAATCCGTTGTAGACGCATCTCGCGTATTCGGGTATCAGCGAGTCGCGCACGCGCATAACCTCTCTGTCCATGGTTATGCTCTCCATAGCTCTATGCGCGTTGTGCAACAGTGTGCCGCCCGGCGTCTCGTAAACGCCGCGTGATTTCATTCCGACGAAGCGATTCTCCACCATGTCAACTCTGCCCACGCCGTGTCTTCCCGCCATTTTATTCAGCGAGATCATCAAAGACGCGGGGGAGAGTTTCTCTCCGTTCACGGAGACCGGCATTCCTTTTTCAAAGGAGATTTCAACGTATTCAGATTCATCCGGGGTTTCTGAAACAGGTTTCGTCATAACGCCGAGGTCTTCCGGAGGCTCGCGCCATGGGTCTTCCAGAATGCCGCCTTCGAAACTGATGTGAAGCAGGTTGCGGTCCATGCTGTAGGGTTTGGCGGCGGTCACCGGAACCGGAATCCCATGCTCTTTGGCGAATTTTATCAAGTCGCTTCTGGATTTGAAATCCCATTCGCGCCAAGGCGCAATTATTTTGATGTTCGGCTCCATAGCGTATGCGGTCAGCTCGAAACGCATCTGGTCGTTTCCTTTGCCGGTGGCTCCGTGGCAGATCGCGTCGGCACCCTCCGAACGGGCGATGTCTATCAAATGTTTGGCGATAAGAGGTCTGGCGATGGAAGTTCCCAGCAGGTATGTCCCCTCGTACACGGCGTTCGCCTGCATCATGGGAAAAATGAAATCTTTGGAGAATTCCTCGCGAAGATCGCGGATGTGGCATTTCGACGCGCCCGTCGATTCGGCCTTCTCCTCCAAACCGTCGAGCTCCTCCTCCTGGCCGACATCGGCGCAAAACGCCACCACCTCGGCGGCGTACGTCTCTTTCACCCATTGCAAAATCACCGATGTGTCTAGTCCCCCGGAATACGCCACTACCACTTTCATTGTCGTTCACCTCTATAAAATAAATATGACTATGTCATCGTGAAAACCAGTACAAATCCGTTATCAACCCGATTGGCGGTTCAAACCTCAAACGCGAGGCCGCCGTCACAATTACGGCCAGACTGGCAACCCGTTCGAAAAGCGTATAATACCGTCTTGCCACAGCTATTCAACAACTCATCGCTAAAAACGCCGGAAATGTGTCATCACTCCGCGCGGCGGCAGACGCGTGATCCTGAAAAAAACTCTAAAAAAGGTGGGGGATGTGTGTTGAGACATGATCCCGAAACCTGCGCCACTGGTTAAGATGGGCTGATTTACTTCCCCTTCAATCCAAACGGGAGGAGGAAAAGGGCTTGAGTGCCTTTCTTCGTCATTCCAGGCGTTTCCGCCAGCTTCTCGTACATTTTCAGGGCGAGCCTCAATCCCGGAAGATCCAAATTCATCTTCTCGGCCTCTTTCAGAGCGATACCCATGTCTTTGATGAAATGCTCGACGAAAAAGCCGGGTTCGAAATTCCCGTCGAGAATTCTCGGCGCCAGATTGGACAGACTCCATGATGCCGCCGCCCCGCCGCCGACACTCTCCAAAACGCTCCTCGGGTCGAGCCCGCTTTTCTCAGCGTATTTCAGCGCTTCGCAGACTCCTATCATCGTGGTGGCGATGAGAATTTGATTTACCATTTTGGCGTGTTGGCCAGAACCGGGGGCTCCCTGGAGTTTCACGGTTTTTCCCAACAGTTCGAAGAGTGGAAGCGCCGCGTCGAACGCCGAGGTGTCTCCTCC
>JAADHT010000140.1 GCA_013151705.1 Kiritimatiellota bacterium
GCGAGTCTCACGACTTCCGGAGCGGTGACCACCAACTCGGAGCAGGCCCGAAGACCCTCGCAAAGTCTGAGCGAACTTTTGCGTCTGCCGTGCGGGCTACGCAGCGAGATTATCAGTCTTTCGTCCTTTCCGGTTATTTCCATGTTCGACTCCAATGTCATGACTCCTTATCCGAGCCGTCTTTTCGAATTCCTGGGGACAGGTTGATTGTGCCCCGTTTGACGTTGAAACGCCGCGCTCCAAAGTAAGTCGCTTCTTCCAGGGCGACATTCCGGGAATGACGAGGTGGAACGCTCGTCCTACCGGCCCGCGATTCCTGAGATTGTGTTCGACCGTTCGAACTCGATGTTCGTCACAAATACTCCGCGGCGGCGGCGGCGAGCGAGCTCCTCTCGCTTTTCATCAATGTGATATGACCGTGCAGATCGAGTTTTTTGAGTCTTTCCACCGCGTAGATGAGACCGTTGCTTTCGGAATCCAAGTATGGATTGTCTATTTGATGAGGATCTCCGGTCAAAACGACCTTGGTGGCCTCGCCGGCGCGGCTGATGATGGTTTTTATCTCGTGCGGGGTGAGATTCTGCGCCTCGTCCACGATCAGATACTGCCTGGGTATGCTTCTGCCGCGGATGTATGTCAGAGCCTCCAGTTCGAGCAGATCGTTTGAAATCAGATCGTCCACCGCTTTCCTCACGCCTTGGGAGTCTTTTTTATCCGAATGCATCAAATAGTCGAGATTGTCGAAAATGGGCTGCATCCAGTTGAAGAGTTTCTCGTCCTTGTCGCCCGGAAGGAATCCTATGTCCTTGCCAAGCGGCATGATGGGACGCGAGACCAGGATTTTCTTGAATTGCTTGCCGCGTAGTACCGATTCCAAGGCGGCGGCCAGAGCCAGAAGGGTTTTCCCGGTGCCCGCCTGCCCGACCAAGGTCACCAGCATAACGTCGGGATCGAGCAGCAATTCCAGAGCCACCCGCTGTTCTTTGCTGCGCGGCGATATTCCCCAAGCCCGATCTCTTTTCGCATCGAGAAGGGCGAGCGTCCCGCTTGAAACGGCTTTCGCGAGAATCGACCTTTTCGGTTTTTCCTCATCGATAAGCAAAGCGAACTCGTGCGGCAGAAAATCCGCTTCCGGCATTTCGACGGAGCCGTCGCGGCGCAGAGACTCGATCGTTTCAGCGGAACCGCGAATCTCGCGGCAACCCGAATAGAGCGAATCGCCGCGCACCTTCTCGTTCTCGAAATCCATCACCTTCATTCCCAAGGCGTCGGCTTTGATTCTAGCGTTGATGTCTTTGGATACGAAAATGACGTCATCTCCGTCTTTGTGCAGACTGTGCGCCACGCGTATTATACGGTTGTCCGGCAGCTCCATGTCCAATTCCGTTCCGCGGATAAGACCGTGGCCGGTTATTATCCTCAAGTTTCCGGACGGTTTATCATCGGACGCGTTGTCCATGGAGACGCCGTCTCTGAGGCTTCCCTGCTCGCGGAGATGATCGAGGGTTCTTATGACCTCCCTGGCGTTGCGGCCAAGTTCGTCGTGGCGCGACTTGAACTTGTCAAGCTCCTCTATCACGGCCATCGGAAGGATCACGTTGTTGTCTTCGAACAGCAACAACGATTCGGGAGAGTGCAACAGCACATTCGTATCCAACACATAGGTTTTTATCACTTTCATTTCCTTTTCATTCAATCACATTGAATAGTCTCTATTCCCCGCGCGGTCGCCGAGAGCGCCAAGTTCTCTCGTTTTGGTTCGAGAAACGCATGGACTTTATGGGCCGTATGGAAAAAAATCAGTCTCCTCCCTCATTCGCGGCAAATTGATTTTTTTCTTCGTGTCTTTGAGCCTCCGTGGTTTTTCCTTAGGGCGGAGGAATGAAGTCCCTGCCGGGTTCATTCGAGCCCCTCGAGCTCCGCGGCGAATTGGTTCGCGAGTTCCGCGGCGAATTCGGCGCTTTCCGCCTCGGCCGTTATCCTTATTATCGGTTCCGTGTTGGACGGTCGCAGCAGAACCCATCGGTCGTCCCAGTCGATTCGAAGCCCGTCAATCGTTTTTATATTATCCCCGCGGTGTTTCCTCGTCAAGGTTCTTATCAGCCGCCGCGCTTTTTCCGCCGAGCAAGCTACTTTCACATTAGCCGTCCGGTACAGCGGTAAATCCTTCAATATCCGGGTGAGCGACAGTTTTCTCTCCGCCATCATCTCCAGAATCAAGGCCATACCCGTGAAACTATCCCGGCAATGATGGACCGCCGGATAGATTATCCCGCCGCTTCCGCCCTCTCCGCCAATGACCGCGTTTTCCGCGCGCATCATATCGATGACGTTGATCTCTCCGATTTTGGAATGGTGGACCGCGCCGCCATGCCTGGCGGCGATATCGTCCGCGGCCTTGGTGGTGCCAATGTTCACTACAAGGTCGCCGGGATTCCGCGAAAGAACGTGCTCCGCGGCTAGAACAATCGAATACTGTTCGCTGACGGGCGCGCCCGTCTCGTCCACCACCGCCAGACGGTCGGCGTCTGGATCCTGCGCGAACCCGATGTCGCATTTTTCAGCTGACACGGTTTTGGAAAGGACTGACAGATTTTTCGGAATCGGTTCCGGTTCGCGTCTAAATTTTCCGGCGGTGGAATCAAACAGCGTAACGACACCGCAACCAAGGTTTTCCAGGAAACCGACGGCATAGGGAGCTCCAGCTCCATCGCAGGAGTCAACAGCCACCTTCAAACAGGCGCTTCTTATCAATTCGACGTCCACGGCATTGAAAACGCGTTTTTCATGTGTTTGAAAGGCGTTCGGCAATGGTTTGGGACGGCGGAACTCATCTTCGATCACGAATGCGGTGTCGGGCTGATTGTAGATATCCAGCAATTCAATGGTTTCCGTGGAGTTGAGCAGAATCCCATCGAGACCTATGAGTTTCAACGCGTTCCACTCCTCCGGATTGTGGCTGGCAGTTATAGCTACGGCGCCTCTGGCGTTGAGCGCCGGCACGTTTATCTGTATCGTAGGCGTAGGCGCTATCCCCAACGTCAAAGGGCGGCATCCCACCGATACGAGGCCGGCGACGACGGCTTTCTCGATCATCGCTCCGGTCGGCCGCGTGTCGCGCCCCACCAAAACCAAACCTTTGCCGACATAAACGCCGAAAGAGGCCGCGAAATCCGCGACGAGCGAGGGCGTTAGTGATTCGCCGACGACTCCGCGAATCCCGCTGACGCCTATTTTCAATGTGGAATTTTTTCTCATTCCCTCTTTTCCCCGCGTTCGGAGCCCGCTCGCAATATAATTCACCGTCAAGCTGCCAAGAGCTCCAAGTTCATCCGCCGTTGTATGGAAAGCGACTTTTCAGCACAAGTCGATTAAAAAAGTTGTTACATTCCGAGTATTATTGTTTCGATCGTCTCGAGATTTTTCTTCAAATCCGGAACGTCGCTGGAGAGGAGTTTCAGCTCTTTTTTCCGTTGCTTCGCGAACGAGCCGTCCGACCTCATTTCGTTTATCAGCGACGGAAGATCCGTGATGTCCGACCTGTTCCAGTCATCTCGCGGAAAAACGGCGGCGACATGCGCATCAAGAGTGTCCAAAGACGACAAATACTCGTCGAGGAACTTCTTGAAAACGCTTTCATACGGCTTGATACATTGCAGAGCCAATAGTTCATTCAGGAGGAGCCCGTAGAGCGGAAAGTTCAGCAACGCGTTGGTTTTGTCGTTTTCGACGAACTCCATCATTTGATTGACCCGTTCGAGCAATGACTGGAGATCCTCGTTCCCGTCGGCTCCGAGCTCGCTCGCGAGATTCGCGAGCGCCGGATCGTCCAGCGACGCGGTCGCGAAATCCGCTGTATCGCCCCCATTCTCGAATTCTCTCTCCATATTGGACTTCACCTTAATTTTCCACCGCGTTTGGCAATGGCGAGGGGTTGAAAACGCTCCCGCGGAATTCACACCGCCGGCATCGGGAATTTCTTCATGAAATCCCTGACCTCGGCGGCGATGGCGCCGAGAGCCTCGTCGTCGTGCTGCACGGATATCGCGCGGTCCATGAATTCGGCGATGCGGACCATATCCCTCTCCTTCATCCCGCGCGTGGTGACAGCGGGAGTGCCTATTCTCACTCCGCTTGTGACGAACGGTTTCTCCGGGTCGAAGGGAATCATATTCTTGTTGACGGTTATCGCCGCCTTGTCAAGCACGCCGGCCACCAGTTTGCCCGTCACATGCTTGGGCCTCAAATCCACCAGCATCAGATGATTGTCGGTTCCGCCGGATACGATTCTAAATCCGTTGCGCGCGATTTCCTCCGCGAGTTTCGCGGCGTTCAACACCGTTTGCTTCTGATACGCTTTGAAATCCTTGGCCATCGCTTCTTTGAAACATACCGCTTTGGCCGCTATCGTGTGCATCATCGGACCGCCCTGCAATCCAGGAAAGACTTTCGAGTTGATGGGCTTCAGGAACTCCTCCTTGCATAGAATCAGCCCCGAACGAGGGCCGCGGAGGGTTTTGTGGGTCGTCGTCGTTACGACATCGGCATAGGGAACCGGACTCGGATGGAGACCGGCCGCGACCAGACCGGCGATATGCGCCATGTCCACCATCAGTTTGGCTCCAACGGAATCCGCGATCTCGCGCAATTTGACGAAATCGATTATCCTTGGATACGCGCTCGCGCCCGCGATTATCAGTTTCGGCTTCTTCGCGTCCGCGAGTCTCGCTATTTCATCGTAGTCTATCGTTTCGGTTTCACGTGAGACGCCATAGGGAACGATATCGTAGAGCATTCCGCTGAAGTTCATCGGATGACCGTGCGTTAGGTGTCCTCCATGGTCGAGGGACATCGCCAAGACCGTGTCTCCCGGTTGGACGAGCGCGAAATACGCGGCCATGTTCGCCTGGCTACCCGCGTGCGGCTGAACGTTGGCCGCCTCGGCTCCGAATAGTTCGCAAGCCCGTTTGATCGCGAGAGCCTCCACCTCGTCGACCACTTCGCAACCGTTGTAATACCGTTTTCCCGGGTATCCCTCGGCATATTTGTTGGTGAGCACCGTGCCTTGGGCCTGTCTGACGGCGGCGCTCGCGAAGTTCTCGGAAGCGATCAGTTCGATTCCGTCGGTTTGTCTTTTGACTTCGTTGTCGAGCATTTCCGCCAATTCCGGATCGGCGCTTCGAATTGACGGAATCTCATCGTATGTTATAGCGTCGATTCTAGCTAGTCTGCGCGCATGCCGCTCCTCACCCGAAAACGGGGTGGAGAGCCAAGCCTCGACGATTTTATTCGCCTCTTTTTCCGATACGACATCCCCCGGAATAACGAGTACATTCGAACAATTATGGGTGCGGCTGAGTTTCGCCAGTTTCTCGTTGTCGGCTATGGCGGCTCGGACGCCTAGGGTTCTGTTGGCGACAACACTCATTCCGACACCGGAACGACAGATGAGTATACCGCAGTGCGCCTTACCCTCCGCCACCAGGGAGGCGACGGCTTTGCCGAAATCGGGATAATCATCATCCGGATTCAATTCGTGGGCGCCTATGTCGATGGTGTCTATCTCTTTTTTCAATAGCGACGCGCGCAGATTCTCTTTCAGTTGAAAGCCGCCGTGATCGGTCCCAATAGCCACTCGAAGTTTTTTAGTTTGGATCCAGTCTTTGATTTTTCTCATCGTTTTAGGTCCTTCTTTTTTTTGTTTTTCCAGCTTGGATGATCTCCTCGCAGAGAGCCGTCAGATGCGGTACCATTGATTTCAGACAGTCGTCGTATATGTCGAAGTCGCCTCCGAATGGATCTTGAATGTCGCCGTCGCCATTCGAAATCTCGCTTAAAAGCCTCGTTTTCGCCAGGAAGACTGGAGAGAGAGAGCCGACCGCGGTTTTGTGCGAACTTGTCATCGCCACGATAATGTCCGCGGATTCCACCAACTCCTTGGTCAAAGGCGCGCTTCGGTGGTTCGATATGTCTATACCCAGCTTGCCCATTGAGCGAATTGAGTGCTGCGAAGCGGACTCACCGTCGCCGGCGAATGTGCCGGCTGAAAGCGTATCCACGTCTTCAAGTCCGTTTTTTTCAACGAGCGACCTGAAATATCCGGCGGCCATTGGGCTTCTGCAAGTATTCCCCGTGCATATGAACAGAACGCGCATTCTTCAATCCCGTGTGAAACGTTGCGCCCGTTCGCGAAGTCGCGCTGACCGCGCTTGAAAATCGACATGACGCGGCGGCGGAACGGACAAGAAAGCGAGTACTATAACCTTGGCATCTGGTTTTTACAGCTTTTCGAATGAAAAACCCGTCTTTTTTGAAACGCCGGGAATAAATCGACACCATTTTCGTTCCGACGCTTCCGCCATCACACAATGCGACACCTTCAAAACGGAATCCGGACTTCCACACCTTGCAGTATTTGGCGACAAAACCTCCGCCGGTTTTCCTTCGCCGGCCGAGGGATACGCCGAGAGACCTTTGGATTCGAGCGGCTCGCTTTTCGGGG
>JAADHT010000022.1:0-6499 GCA_013151705.1 Kiritimatiellota bacterium
TATCGCTTTATTTGAAAAGCTTCGTGGATTTGAACATTTGGGGGCTTTTGTGGATAGCTCTTCCAGTAGTTCTGATTTTGAATTTCAGGGTTTTGAAAGAGAAATACGCATTGGCTATGTGGGCTTTGCTGTCCGCGCAAATCGCGGTTTACTTTTCAGCGTTCATAATTTCTCCATGGTCTCCGGGCTTCCTGGCCGGCATGGCGTTGGAGAGAATACTGTTGCACGCGACTCCGGCAGTCGTATATCTAATAGCCTTTCACATCAACGGTCGCCATATTCATTCTTGAATTCCGACACGGTCATCGGATTGACGTTTTTCTCCTCGTTGCAATTAGGGCATCTACTAGTTCTAGTCGTAAACTGGAACTTTTGCATAGTGTTTTTCATTTTAGCGAGGTCTGGCTTGGAGTCAAGTATATAATATTCGTATTTACAGGAGCCGCACTTCCAAGCGAGCCCCACCGGGCCGCCGCATTCGCGGCATTTGTATATACCGGAACTTATGTCGATAATTCTCTGAAGATCGACGTATTTGCATTTTTTGCAGATAACCACGCGAATCGCTCCGGGCGGTGGAGGCTTGGGTTGATGGGTCAAATTGTATATCAGGATCGAACCTGAAATCAAAATCAGAATCGACATGATCGCAATGTTTCTTCTTTTTCCGTCAGTCCAAATATAGAGCCCGATTTCTTTGATGTCCATACGCTTCCTTGTTTTTATACACCTGAATCGTTTCGGTACGCCAAACCGGTGCCGATTATCGAGACGCACGATCATTTTCAGGCGGTGTCAAACCGATCCCGGAAATCTAATCACATTCCTCCGGCTTTACGCGTCGCTGGGAGTGCGAGTGGCATCCAAGTCACTCTTTTCCCATATCATAGTGCTGTACGATTTCGCTGTCCTTCAACGCTCTTTTGTAAACCAGAAGCTCGTCCATCTTCCCTTGGAAGTTGAATTTGATGGCCATCTCGTTCGCCAAGCTGGGATCGTTCGGGTCGTAAGTGTCCGGATCCCAGTATTTTCTGTAGACTCCAGCCGCTCCCAATATGAACGGTACCCGCATGTCGATGCAAGGTTGGTATCCCGTCGCTGTCGCTGTTTGCGGATTCTCGTTTGTGGTGTCGACGTAATCTCCGAGGGGTTGCCCATTGATGAAAGCGGTTATCTCGCCCGTGGGTTTGCCTTGGGCGTCCATACCAGTGGCTTTGTATCTTAGGGCGAAATGAACCCAGCCTGCTTTGTCGAAATCCACATCGGTATTCGTCCATGTGCCACAGGTTGTGAAAACATCGATGTCGAAAGAGCCCTGCCCGAAGGAGCCGGCGTAAGGATTGTAGTACATGTCGTATTGAGCCGCGGCGTCGCTCGCGGTTCCCCAGAGGGATTTCGAGAAAATGGTGTCGCCAAACCCCAATTTGTCGAATTTCACCCAACACAGAATGGTAAACCCGGTATATGGCGTGAAGTCTATGGCGTTTGTCGTTGGAATCAACACATAAGTGTCGCTTCCATTGAATTGTAGAGCCCATTTGAATCTGCCGAATCTGCCCGCGCGGACCCATTCGAAATTGTGGGCGCCCCCGTTTTTGTTTCTGAGATACCCATTGTACAATTTAGGAGTGAATCCTTCGGAACTGGTGCCGATGCTGGAATTCACCAGAACGTCGCCTGGAGATTCGGCGCTCAAGGGATTGTTGGAGTTCCCCTGGAAGTTGAAGTTGATCAGACAGTCCGGGTCGTTGCTGGCGGAACGGTTGAATTGAAGCCAACGCACATATTTCGCCTGGGTTTTCGCTTCTTTGAGGTAAGGAAGCAGGAGCGCGGCCATAATGGCGATGATGATCATCGTCATCATTATCTCCACCAAAGTGAACCTCGCCGTCCGGAATTTGGAACACGATGATTCCGATTCGCTGTCGGGCCCCCTGAACGATTGCTGCGGCTTTCTCATTTTGACACCTCCATTTTCTATTGACGAGTAAATCTACAACGATCAACGAAAACAATCAAGCGATTATTGCGTTGAATTTCACTTTTTTTAATTTTCAGAGCCTTGTCGAACGTGATTTAGCCATATTCATATCGAACTTGCGCAAATTCTTCCTGCGCTACGTTCATCCATCCCTTGTAAATCGTATCAAGCATTTTATGTGCCATAGAGCACGGGATTGATATATATTGTCATCCACTAGAGCCAATTGCAAAAGTCTTTGATTCTCATATTCTCCTTACCCAGGCCGTTGAATCACGCATAAGCGTATATCACACCACGAAAGAGCTGAATAATCAGAGCGAGCTCTATGGTCGTTTTTATTTTCAGCATTTTTGTTTCAGGGACAAGGCATGCGATTCACACTTGGGATTTTCTCGTTTTTGATAAACTATTTCCCATATTGTTTGAATCATTTGCTTTCCGCGCTAGTTTTAGGGGCCTAGCCGATATTTTCGTGGAATTGGCTCTAATGTAATAAATTCATTATTTCGGGAACAATAACAAAAAAGAGTTGTCTAGCATGAGTGAGAACGTGAAAGAGCGTGATTTCGAATTGATAGAGCGTTTCACGACGGGAAACGCCGGCGCTTTTGAGAGGCTCGTTGAGTTGTACGCTGCCAGAGCCTATCAGATAGCTTATGGTTTGCTTGGGAACAGGCAGGATGCCGAGGAGGTTGTGCAAGACGCTTTTTTGAAGGCGCACAAGAAACTGCCGGAATTCCGGGGTGATTCAAGTTTCTCGACTTGGTTCTACCGCATCATAACCAATCTGTCGCGCAACAGATACCATTGGAACCGTCGACGCGGAGCGGAGGTGAACATCAGTATGTCAGCGTCTTTTTCGGATGACGCGGACGCCAAATTGGAAATGGAGATACCCGACAAGGCTTTGAATCCTCAAGTTCTACTTCAGAGGAAAGAAACCGAATCGGCCTTGGAGCGTTCTTTGAGAGCCTTGCCGGAAAACTTGAGAGAGGTTTTGGTGCTCAGGCACACCGAGGAGATGTCCTATGCGGAAATGGCTTCAATGTTGGGGTGCGAGCTTGGCACCGTCAAATCAAGGTTGGCGCGGGCTAGAGAGGTTTTGAGGAAAAACTATTACGCGACTGACGCTGGTTGAGGTGGAATTGAAAAATGAAAGATGACAAAAGAGAATCTGGCGACGATCTTCATTGCCCCTCCCGGGAGGCTTTGAGCGCCTATTTCGACGGCGAGGCGCCAGATGCCTCTTCGATCGCCGAGCATTTGGACGAGTGCCCTGAATGCTCGGAGCGATTGAAATATTTCGCGGGACTCGCGGCTGATTTGAAATCCGAATTCCAGAAGCGTTCCGATGAAACTTTCACGCGGAACCTTCCAAACGTTTTGCGGCGGAAAATCCGAAAGAACGCTTCCGCGCGGAGCACGCCTTTTCCCTTGTTTTTGAAGGTCGCCGCCATGTTCGCCGCCGCGGCCGTCGTCATCATCTCTCTCATTAGTGAAAATCCAAACGACGAGCCCTCCGTTTCTCCACCATCCAAATCGATTGATCCGATTGTTTTTCTAGGAGATGGGCTTGAGCCGGACAAGGGACGTTTGACCTTTTTGCCGGTTCCATCGGATACGACCTTATTCGAGTCTCCACCGATCAACGCTTCCGATTTGACTCCGGTCGCCACGGCGCGTCATACCGATTCTCGGGCCTCGAGCTTTCCAACGAAAAACGCTCCCGCCGAAAATCCCGAATCGATCACCCGAAGCGTGCGCCAGACTTGGAGCGTAGCCAATCTGGAATCGGCAATTGTGAAATTCAAAAAGGCTGTTCCGGTGAAAGCCAAATTGTCGGAGCGCCGCGACGGCGGCGGAAATCTGATTTTGAACGTGGTGTTGACGAAAAAAGAGCTCGCCGAACTGGTCAGGAAATGCGCTGACGCCGGATTTGACCTTCTTTCTCCAGCGCAACCGCAACCCGAGCAAAGGATTTTCAGGGGGGATTCCACCTCTAAAGTCTCCTACACAGCGGTGCTTGTGCCCAAATAGGCGGCACTCGAGAAGCTTTAGACTTTCATTCGCGTTAGGTTAAGTCGGGATCGACGGTGTCGTCCAGGGAGTCCCCCTCTTTGATGGCTTGTTGGATTCATGCTGCTGTTTGGTTGTGATCGGTTGATTTGGAACGTGTCGGTGGATAGGCGCGCGAAGCCAGGAGAAGATGATCTCAATATCTCGGCACTTCGTATTTTTTCCAGTTCTTCTTTATGATCTTTATCTTGGCGGCGGAATTGTCTAAATTGTTTAAACACTCCTTCCCTTTCTCATTGAGAGAGACGACTTCTCTCTTCCACTCGCTGTCAACGCATACGCGATCCGCAATTCCAAAGGCATGGAATTCGAATCGACCAACGAGTTGACGGTCAGAAAAGAAAAACAGGATATTCGGTAATATCGGTAAATTCTAGATTGGTTCGAGTGCGAGGACTTTCCGAATGCGAGGGCTACCGCCAGCCCCCCACGCTGACCTCCGACCGCACATAAAGTTATGGCGGGGGACGACTGGTTTTCTCTCAAAACGCTCCGAGGGCGCGGGATACATTCATTTCCGAGGAGACCACCTGAGGAGAGACCGGGAAATTGGAGAAGTCGAATTTCCGTTTGCGGTTGGGCGGGGGAGGGGAGACGCGGTTGGGGAAACCGGACGGAGGAGCGAAAATCCATCTGATATCGACTCCGTTCGCCGCGAGTTCGTTGAAACACTCCGACACTTTATCGTCGAAAGACATTGTAAGGCAAAAGAGAATCGAATCCGGCGGGACGATATCAACAGCGTGCCACAAAGGCTCCGATAGTCGAGCAGTGTCAGGCTTTATTGTTGCCAACAGCTCCGTCATGTCCCTTGATATTCCGCTTGACGCCCCCGTAATGCTGACAAGTCCGCCATTTTCAGCGTCGAATGTTATAAAGGAGAGATGGCAATACAACCCGGCCAGATGACGCGCCATCGACGCGGCTGTTTTAACGAGAAACTCGAAATTGTTGTCGAACTCGTCTTCGCCGACGCTTTTGGAATGGGAGTCGAGAAGTATCGTCACGCGGTCCAGGCGGAGGGATTCGAACTCCTTGACAAGCAGACGCTCCTGCCGGGCGCTCGCCTTCCAGTGGATCATCCGAACGGGATCGCCCGGTCTGTACTCGCGGAGCCCGAAGATGTCCTGTCCGTCGCCTGAAATGCCGATTGTTCTCCCGTCGGTCGATGATTTTATTTTATTTCTGCTTTGAAGGTGGAGCGACTCCAACCTCATGGTTTGCGGATATATTTTTATTTCCGCCGCTATTTTGAATTTCTTCACCCGCGAGAATATGCCCGCCGGATCTCCGCCGACGAGTTTTATCTTTTTTATTCTGAACAGGCCTCTAGCCTGCGGCACGATGAAACAGTCGACAACCTCCACTCCGCGCCCTTTGACGGGAAAAATCTCGAATTCATCGTATTTTTTCGCCGAGAATGGAAGTTCGAACCTGGCCAAAGCGCCCTGATGGCCGCGCCAGCTCTTGTTTCTCACGGTCAAAGGGAGACAGAGGGACTCGTTCATCGTTCCGTCCGGACAGACATCCAAAGCGCACGTCACTCCGCTCAAGGAAAAGATGGAGAGAAGAAAGCTCGCGGCGAGCAAAGCGAAGGCGACCGAGAAAACCAAGGCCGTGGCGATGTTGGGATTCACCATGGCCACGAAGAACGACGCGATGGTGAACGAAATTAATATTTTCCCGCGTGTCGTAGGTGTCAATGGCATGCTATCTCCTAAAGCGGCAAAGCCGCATCTAATACTCCATCCACCCGAGGTTAATACGCGCGCCAAGGCGTGTAAACATTGGGCCCATAGATAAATATTAGAGTTTTTTCCTTTATAAATGTCGCCGAATCTTTAGTGGGCGTTCAAAATCTCCTTGACGCTGATTTTAATCTCTGGATCTGGATCTTTGACATGTTTTTGGAGAATTGAAAACGCCTCGAATCCCATTGATATAAGCTGTTTTTTAGCGTTCCGTCTCAATGCGAATTCGTCGCTTCCCAACTGTTTGACGAGTTTTTCGATCAACCGCGCCTTTTCCTTCGGGATTTTTTTATCGCTCCAAAGCGCCGTCAAATTCCATTTTTGCGCCACGGCTTGTCGTTTGAACTCTTTTTCCGGAATTCTTTTGACATGTCCGTCAACATAGAGCGCCTCGCGGTATCCGTTTAGAGCGATCGGAGCGGCGGCGAGTATGAAATCCACGCTAGACGCTTCGGTGAGGCCCGCGCAGTAGATGAAAGGAAATTTCCCGCCATTTTCGGGATTGGCCCAGAGATAGATTTCGTCGTTTTCCAGAAAGCCCTCTTTTTTCAAGATTTTCAAGGTCGGAGGATAAATATCGTTGTAGACATTCGAATACATCCTGCATGCCAGGCCTATTTGTTTGAGTTTGTTTATGTTGGAAAAAGCATCGCTCCGGTTGTGACGGAGGGCTGGTTGAGGCGGTTTG
>JAADHT010000022.1:6504-9715 GCA_013151705.1 Kiritimatiellota bacterium
ATTATTACACCCATTCCATTGAGGCGCCAGGATGCCAGTTTTTCGTTCAGGTTGAATCCCGCCAGCATCTCGAAGCCGAAACCGTTTTGCTTGGGAGCCAGTGTCAAAATAGCGGTTCCCGCCTCATCACCCTTTCCGTATTCAAGGCTTTTTATCAGAACGGGGGTTTTTGACATCTCCAAAAAAGGTGCTTGAAACAGTTTGTCTTCGAATATTTTCTCCACCATTTTCCGCCATGCTCCGGAAGAGAGCGCCAGGGCCGTCTTTTTATCGGATTTCGAAACGGCGGTTGTGAATTTTCGCCAGACCTCCTTTGGAGATACAGGTGGAAGTAGTTTTTTTGGCTCGCCTCCCAATCCGGCATAGAGCTCGCGCGCCTCGGGGGCATATGGGGATTTCGGGCGTGTTCTGACCAACAGCTCCAAATCGGCGAGAGCCTGTTTCTTTTTTCCGAGAGCGGCGTATGATTTCGCGCGGTAAAGGAGGGCCAAGCCTTTAAAGGATGTGGATGACGCCGCTTTCGATTCGCAGACCCTCGTCAACTCGCTCACGGCTTTTGCGTATTCTTTGGCGTCATAGGCGGTCAATCCGTTCTTCAACCAGCCCGACAATGATATCAAAGCCGACAATGCGATCACGTTGATTGTATTCATTATGCAGTTCCCTCGATCATTCAAGTAAAAACAGAAAGTGCCGCCACAGTGAAAATCTATCTCGTAATCCGGAAAATGCAATGCGAAAAAGTTGATGGATGCCAATCCATCGAGACACGATGAAGTTTTGCGAAATAGTTATTTTCGCTTAAGCCTCCCTGCTCGAAAAGTCTTGTCCCCATAGCTGTTATACTATTTCGGACATGGGCTCAATCCCAGGCATTTCCTTTGCTTCCACGCCTCTTCTTTGTCGCAAGGTTTCTTTTTCATTTCGCATTATTGACAAACTTTTTCGATTTCAGATAATTCTGGATTGTATCACAAGCGAGGTGAGATAGATTAGCGGCCCGAATTTGTTGCTCGTCGGCTTTCTCAAGTGCCTTGCAAACGCTGAGATTCATCTTTTTAGTGGAGCTTTTAGTGACCAAATTTCTGATATTTTTGTTTCCGGCTTTGGCGGACATGTTGTTGGGCATGGCGTTTTTCGTCGCATCGGTGCGAATCGCCGAGAGCGACGCCAGCGCTTTGGCGGTTACGGCGGTCACGGCGGTTTGGGCGGTCGTTTATATGATCGCTTCCCAAGTGATCAGCCGACTCGCGAATCCAGCGAACTGCGCCAGGCTGATTGTGACCGGTTGCGCGGTTCTTGCGGCATCCTCGATTTTGTTCGTCGTTTTTCCCACTCTCAACGCCACTTATCCAATTATGATGCTTCTTTCAGTCGGGACGGCTCTTTTCTTCACGCCATTTCAAGTGTTTATGAAAGCCGTTGACAAGGGAGACGACGGCGCGCTCGCGCGATCCGTGGGACTCTACACTTTCGCTTGGAGTTCCGGAATGGCGGCCGGGCCGTTCATCGGAGCTTATATATGGAATTTTTTCGATTGGAGGGCGTGTTATTTCACTAGCGTCGTTTTCTGCGGAATCATAGCGTTCGGAGTGCTGATGTTGAAACATCATGCCGAATCCGAAGACGGAAGCGACAATCAAGTATCCGAAGACAAGAATGACTCGTCATCGAACGCCGATGCCGTTGATTATTCAAAAATGCCGGATTTGGCTTGGCTCGGATGGATATGTTCCGGGGTCGGATGCCTTACGGTGGCGGTCTTGAGGAGTTATCTGCCGTCCAGCGCCACAGTCGCAGGCATTCCCAGAGCCGATCAAGGCGTGTTGCTGTTTCTGCTCAGCGCGTCGCAAGCTTTGACTGGATTGGCGCTTTGCCGCAGCGGAAAATGGATGTACAAGGCTTTGCCTACGGCCCTTTTCGCCTTATGTGGCGTTTGCGCTCTTCTCGTGTTCGGTTTCACCAGCAGTTTCTATCCACTGGCCGCGGCGGCTCTGCTCTACGGAATGTACTCGGGATCGTTTTTCTTCTATTTCGTTTTTCATTCGCTTGTGCATCCCGAACACAGCACGAAATACATAGGGGTGAATGAAAGCGTCGTAGGGCTCACGGCCATTATCGGACCGTTGCTCGCCGGGGTGTTGGCGGACGGAGTGTCGGTTCCGACACCGTATCTGGCGTCAGCCGGACTAGTTTTTTTCGCTTTGATATTTCAAGCGGTCATACACGGAAGGTTACGAACGGCGCTGTAGCGGGAGGCGCTTGAAAAAGGGGAAGAAAAGTTGCTGTTCCACCGCCAAGACTTTAGCTTTCGTATTTGATGACGAGGCGCCGTGGCGCAACCCATCGTTCCGTCGAGCCGCATCACCTCATGACTCTCCTTCGGTTCGCCCAAATCATGCCTTCTGTGCGCCACCAAACTGCGGAAACGCGGAAGATAGGCGGTTGCCATTCCCTCGTTGACGAATATTTCCCGCCAGATGTTCAGGAGAACGGCCGGCGCCTCGTTGAACCCCAGTCTAGTTTGGATGATCGCCGCCCAGGGGATGCACCATTCGCTCCATTGTCCCATTCCGATAATTCCAAGTTTGACTTCGTTAGCTGGATAGGAGTGCCCATTACCGGACACTCCTATCCAGCTGATAAAATACGAATGGCGAATCGGTTTCGCGTTCATAGTAGGGCGCGATTTTCGCGGAATGTTGATCGCGCTTCACTTTTGTTTGTCGGGGAGCCAGGCGTTGAAAAAAGCTTTCGCGATCGGCGCGCAGGTTTTACCGCCGCTGACTCCGTTTTCAACGAACACCACCAACGCGTAGGTTTTCTCGCCGTAATAGCCGTAGCATGCGAACCAGGTGTTTTTTCTTTTTCGTCCGCCTACTCTTATCTCCGCGGTGCCGGTTTTTCCGTAAAGGTAGATTTTCGGCGTGTCGGCTTTTTTCGCCGAGCCGCGCGCGCCGTGAACGACTTCGCGCATTCCCTCGCGGACAGGATCGAGGATTGCCGGGGGCAGTTTCACTTTTCGTTTGACTTCGGACTTGCGAACGAATACGGTGTTTTTTTTCGAATCAAGCGCTTTCTTGAGAATATAGGGACGGTAAAGAGTTCCGCCATTCGCTATGGCCGCGATGTAGAGGGTGGCTTGCAGCGGAGTTAGGTTCACATCGCCTTGGCCGATGGAAATGAGAGCGGTGTCGAAAACGTTCCATTT
>JAADHT010000078.1 GCA_013151705.1 Kiritimatiellota bacterium
ACGAAAAATATCATTTAGTGATTGTTAGTCTGCCCCGACGTCCTGTCCCGCCGTAATGCCGCCATTGACGAAGGCGGAAGCTTGCAAGCGAAGGCTGGTGGTTGAAAAAAAGGCGCTGAGTAGTTATTTTTTTCTCAGGCGAATTGCGACGCTGTTTCCGTGAGCGTCCAACCCTTCCATCGCCGCGAACGCCGCGGCGCCGCGGGATTCGCGTTCTAGTGCCGATTTCGTGTATTTCAACACGCTGGTTCTGCGCATAAAACTCATAACGGTCAAGCCACTGAGGGAGCGGGCCATGCCTCCGGTCGGGAGAACGTGGCTCGGACCGGCGACGAAATCGCCGACGGGCTCCGGCGTCCATGGCCCGATGAACATCGCTCCCGCCGCTTTCACCATCTTCGAGAATCCCGTCGGGTCGGCGCACATCAGCTCCAAATGCTCGGGGGCGTAGGCGTTCGCTATTTTCGCGGAATGCGTCCGGTCGCGGGCCTGAATCAGGAAAACGCCTTCGGCCAGCACTTTTCGTATCGCGTCCGATTTCGATAGCGCGGCGGTCTGGCGTTTCAACTCCTTTTCAATGTTGTCGAGCAGTCGGGCGCTGGTTGAAACGACAACCGCCTGCTCGAGTCCGCTACCATGTTCCGCCTGCGACAGAAGGTCCGAGGCGACATGCGCGGGATCCGCGGTGGAGTCGGCCACAACCATTATTTCTGAAGGACCAGCCACCATATCTATCGAAACCGTTCCGTAGACCAACTTCTTCGCCGCCGCCACGTAGGCGTTGCCGGGGCCGATTATCTTGTCCACCTTCCTCACGCTTTGCGTGCCGAACGCCAATGCGGCGATGGCGTACACTCCGCCGAGTCGGTACACCTCCGAGACTCCGGCGACTTTCATCGCGTAAAGCAACTCTGGAAGCACGACTCCCTTCGGGCCGGGAGGGGTGGCCGCCACGATCTCGGAAACGCCGGCGGTTTTTGCGACGGCGGCGGTGTGGACGACGGTCGAGACAAGCGGCGCGGTGCCTCCTGGTATGTAGAGGCCGACGCGGTCGAGCGGATTGAAGCGCTCGCCGAGAGTCACTCCGGGACGGGGTTTGAAACTCCAATCATTGGGAATTTGGCGTTTGGCGTAGGCCTTGACGTTGGCGACGGCTTCTTTGATGACTTTTTTGTTAGCCGGTGAAACCTTCGCGGCGGCTTTGGCTATTTCGAGTGGCGAGACCTTGAAATCACGCGGTTTAAGCTTGACTCCATCGAATTTCTCCGCGAATTTCGCGACCGCCGAGTCCCCCGAGCGTTTTACAGCCGCGATGATGGCGGCGGCTTGAGCCTCCACCTCCGGTGAATACGCGTCGCGTTCAAAGAGCGGCGCCGTTTTTTTAGCGAAAGCCGCGTCCTTGTATGATACTCTTTTCATTTCACGTTTCCTTCAGTTGCCTAACGTACCTCCCAATGGAAAACATCTTCCGCGGAATCAGTCCGTGCCGTTTTCCTGTCGCAGGCAGGCTTAAAATGGTCAAAACACCTTAATCTACGCCGTTTTTGAGTGCATTCAACGCCCGGAAGATTTAAATTTTTCGACTACTCCCTATCAGGCTCAGTAATATTTTTCTTCACCACTATTCAGATTTTGATTGTTCTGGAAGCGAATATTGCAAAATTCGTCAGACTGATGTGGGGGCGTTGTTGACGAGCATATGCGAGAGACGGGATATTCGAAAGGGGTCGAAAAACTGTTCGGATTCAGAACCCTCGCCTGAAAACTCGAAAGCGTCAAGAATCATTTTGCGGATTTGGCTTTTTTCTTCTTCTCGTCTTTTTTCTTTTTCGGAGGAGGCTCGATGAAATCCGAGCGTTTTTTGAGTATTTTCTCCGTTGAATAGGTGGGCAGAACGTATATCCAGTTCTGGTAAGCCTCTTCCTTTTTCAGTTTCTTCTTCAACTTCGCGAGTTTCGCGGCGAACTCCTCGTCGAGCTTCTTCCGCTCTTCGGGTTTCTCGGCCTGGCCGGGCTTCCGTTTCTCCGCGAGTTTCGCGGCTACCGCTAACTTCGCGTAGATCTTGCCGTCCTTCTTGGTAAGTTTCACGACGTATGTGAATCCGTCGGCCGTCTTGATTGTCGCCGCGTCGGCTTTGTCGAGTCCCGTCTTGGAATCGGGAGTTGAGGAGGGGAGAACATCATCGAACGACGCGTTGTCGAAAACGGACGTGGCGTCGCGCATGACCATCGGTTTGAGTTTCTCGTTTTTCCCGGCTCCCTGTAGGGTCCAAGGAGACGAATCCGTTTTACGGCTTATCCGCCATTTCAATTTGCCGTCGCGCGCTCTCATATCGACGGAAATAACCTTGCCTGTGTTTATAAATGATTTATCCAACCAACTAGCGGCATCCGCGGTCGCGTTGTCCAACGGGTTCGTGACCAAAGCCGGTCGACCGTTTTTTCCGGCGAGCATCACATAACGGCCGTCCGCACGCTTCATAGAGAACATCATCATAGCGTTTTTCTCTTTCTTTTTTGGCATATGCTTGTCGCCCAGAATCAGAGAGACCATCGCTTTTCCATCGGTGTCGGACAGTACCAGGGAGATTCCTGAATCCGGATTGTTCTTCTCGGGCGGAATAAGTTTCAGAGAAGTGAATTGCGATTTGACCAATCTTGGATATTGCGCGACTTTAAGATCACGCACCGCTAGAATGAAAGGACCGATTTTTTTGAAGTTCGCCGGATACCCACCTTTATCCACCACCGCCCATTTCCCGCCTTTCACGGCCAGCGTCAATTTGGAACTGTCCGTTTGAATCGCGATTTTCGCTACTTTGTTGACATCGAAATCCTTTAGCAACGGCTGCTTCTCCTCCGAATCGCCGCGTCGCCAAGAAGAGGAATCATTTTTCATCACGGAATAAGAGACAAGAACAAGGGCCAAAAGAACAACGGCCGCCATAATCAACTGTTTGGTATTCATATCGCATTCAACTCCTGTTAAAACGGTTTTCCGCGAAACCCGCGGGATTCAATGGGTGCATATGAGGATCCTCCATTCGTTCCGGCGGCATCGCTCATACCCACGGGACAGCATGTCATTTCACGCCGCTTTTAATCTTTCTTATAATTCCGAAAACCACTCCAAAGACCGCCACGAGAAACGGAACCAACAATATATTGAGCCATTTTAATTCATTTTCGAGAGAATCCAAATCGGAACGGAACTGTTTCTGTAGATTGCGCAGCTCCTTCCTCACTTGAATCTGCTCTTTCCTGAATTTCTTTATTTCGCGTTTCTGCTCAGGTGAGAGAATCATCTGCTGGCTGGCGCTTTTGCGCTTCTGCGACTCGTTGAGTTTGCGTTGCGTTCTCTCCAGCTTGCGTTTCAACTCCATTATTTTCGATTTGAATCTCTTCTCAGCGTCCGCGACAAGTTTTTTAACCCTTTCGAACGGACGTTTGACGGTCGGTCTGCAACGAATGGAAATCATATCGCTGTCGCCCCCCAGGGCATCGGCCAGGTTCTGCACAAAATTCAGGTTGTCGTTCAATTTTATGAGAATCTGCTGTCCAAGAAGATTCTGGCGTCGGACGCAGAACTCGTCGAAAAGCATATCGGAATCGCCGATGAGAACAACGGCTCCCGGTTTCACGCTCTTTTTGAGAGGCTCGGGTTTTGCGGATTTCTTTTTATCTTTCTTATCCTTGCCCTTGACAGCCGATGGGGCGCCATCGGGGAAAGCGGTTTTGAATGTCCCGGTCAATTTGATGGCCAAGTCGTAAATCTCGCCGTCGGCGGTGAACTCTTTGAAGGACAACTCGGGATTTGCCGCCGCCCTGGTCGAAATTTTACCGGAATCCTTAGTGGAATGCAACAACACCTCTTTTTTGACTCCGTCGGGCGGAGTTCCAGAGAATGAGCCACCGAAAACGTACATAATCGAATCCAACTGAGAGGTCACCACATCGCTTTCGTCAAAACCTCGTTTCGTCATATCGAGCACGGCGAGAAAATTGGCTTCTTTCGTCTGGGTCCGCATGCGCCTCGCGAAAATAGCGTCGGCCACAACCTGCGAACCATCATACTGAATGTTCCATGCCTTAAACAACTTTGGAAGGGATGAGGAGGTTTTCCCCATAAGCGACCTGTCGCCTTTCGCCATGGTTTGAGCCACGAACGACATAGGATCGACGAACGCCACGACTTTACCGCCCTTCAACAGATATTGGTCTATGCCGAATTGAGTCTTATCCGATATTCCGGCCGGGTGAACCAATATGAGCAGGTCAAGGTCGTCGTCGATCTTGTCAGCCGTCAAAGGTACATTTCGAACGATGTAGTCCTTCTTCAACTGCTCCACGAAGAGCCATGCCGGCGTCATTTTGAAGATGCCCCGCTGCATCATTTGCGGGGATGGAGGACCGCCCATAACCTTCAAGGCGCTCATAACTCCAACGACGGTTTTCTTCGTCTTGAACACTTCCGTGATGGCATGCGTCAAATCGTATTCCAGCGTATTCTCCTTCATAGGCGAAAGAAACGGAATGGTGGCGGTCTTTTTGCCGCAAGTCACCGCCAGTCCCAGAAATATCTTGTCTCCGCTGGGAAGAGACTGTCCAGCCACGCCGTCCATAATGGCGGAATCCTCCGCGTCCGAAAACGGTTTGGGATCGAACTTCTCGACATAGAGCTGTCCGTGTCCATTCTGAACATACTCCTTCAGAAGGTCTTCCACGCGGGTGGCGTAGTTCTTCAACTGCACAGGCATCTGATTCGTTGACCGCGAACAGTAAAATTTAATCGTTACGGGTTTGTTTACTTTAGCGAGTATGCGTTTGGATCCCTCGGAGAGAGTGAACACCTTGTTTTCCGTGACATCCGCCCTCAAGGTGAATTGGACGCATATGACGTTCACCATTATCACTATGCCCGCCAACACGACGGCTCCAACAATAGAGGAGGCGATGTTTCCTTTGCGGTTTTTCAATGACAAAGAACAGAGGAAAAGGGAATAGACAATGATGGAAACGAAATAAAGAATATCGCGAAGGTCGATTATTCCGCGTTGCATATTCTGGAAATGCGGCCAGACGCTGAACGCCGCCACAATGTCAATCAGCTCCCTGGGGGCCCACTGCACGAGCATGTCGGTGACCTGCGGCCATCCCGCGAGTATAAGGAAGAAACAGACCACCACTGATATGATGAAGCTCACCACCTGGCTTTTCGAAATAGAGGATGTGAAACTCGCTATGGAAAGATACGCCCCACCCAAAAGGAAGCTGCCGAAGTAGCCGGCGATAATAGTGTTGGTGTCCGGGTGCCCGAGATAGCAAACGGTTACGACCATCGGGAATGTCAGAAACAGCGCCACCGCCACGAACAACCAGGCAGCCAGAAATTTGCTTATGACGCATTCAAACAACGAGACCGGCAATGTGAACAACAATTCATTCGTGCCCAAGCGCTTCTCATCCGACCAAAGGTGCATTCCCAAGGCGGGAACAAGTATCAGATAGAGCCAAGGGTGCCAAAAGAAAAACGCGCCCAACGACGCGTCTCCGGCTTTGAAGAAATTGCTCATCATAAAGGTGAAGAAGCCGGAGAGCACCAGAAAGATAATTACGAAAACGTAAGCCGCCGGAGAAACGAGATACCCCGAAATCTCACTCAAAGTCAGTGTTTTTATATTTTTTACAGACATGTCCGCTCCGTGTTTGTGTTATATTGAAATCAGTTTTGGGTTCCGAAGGTGAATTCCCCGCTCACATCTCAACTCCCGTCAGACTGGCGAAAACATCGTCCAACCGGCCTTTCTTGGAAAGTTTTTTGAACGCCTGGGAAGTTCCGTCGAACTCTTTTTTCCCGTTATTTATGAGAACGACCTTTGATGTGACGGCTTCGACCTCCTCCAAAATGTGCGTCGAGATTATTATTCCCTTTTCTTTTCCCATCTCTTTTATGAGTTTGCGCATCTCGCGTTTTTGGTTGGGATCAAGTCCGTCGGTGGGCTCGTCAAGAATCAGAAATTCGGGATCATGAAGAATCGCCTGGGCGAAACATGTGCGGTGCGTGTAGCCTTTCGAAAGCGTGTCGATGCTTTGATTCACAACAGGCTCCAGAAAACAACGCTCCATCGTCTCATCGACGCGTTTTTTTAGTTCAGCCCCAGCAAATCCTCTGATTTTGGCGATGAACACGAGAAACTCCTTGACTGTTTTATTGGCGTACAACGGAGCGTTCTCCGGAAGATACCCGAGCTTCTTTTTGGCGGCGAGCGGCGACTCCTCCATGTCTAAACCACCAATGAACACTTTGCCGCTATTCGCCGGAACAAATCCGGTGATAATGCGCATCATGGTTGATTTGCCTGCCCCGTTAGGCCCGATGAATCCGAGAACTTCCCCTTTCTGCACCTCGAAAGAGAGATCGTCGACCACCTTTTTCGAGCCGTAGAATTTGGAGATTTTTTCAACTTTTATCATTATTACCGCAACTCCTTGTTCTGCCTATAGATTGAGCGCCGGAAACTTATATCGACAACGGAACCACACAAAAGTTCCATCTTTTTTGAAAAAAACAAAAAAAACGCAAGCGCCAAACTAACACCGCGTCTCGAATATGCAAGTCGTCGCGAGTTTTCTTTTCATAGGAGAGCCAATTGCAAAAGTCTGAACGACCGCGCGGCATCCCGTTGCGGCGGACGAGATGCGTCTTCCGCACCTCATGCGCTCGCAACGCGGTCCGCTCGGACTTTTGCAACTGGCTCAGGAGTATTAAACCAATCCGCTGAGAAAAGGCGATTGAGTCGAAATGCGACAAGCAAAGGCAATTTCTCAAACAGAGAAGAAGTTTTTCAGCATCTCCTGAATCGCTGGCGAAAATTTCACGACTACCGGCGAAAACACCACGCTGACCATAGTCATCAGTTTGATGAGGATGTTCAAAGAAGGGCCAGCGGTGTCTTTGCAGGGGTCGCCGACCGTGTCCCCGGTGACTCCGGCTTTATGGGCCTCGGATCCTTTTCCGCCATGATTGCCTTTCTCGATATATTTTTTCGCGTTGTCCCAAGCTCCCCCGGCGTTGTTAAGCATCGTGGCCAGCGAGAAGCCGGTTACCAACCCGCCCGCGAGCAAACCGACAACTCCGGCCACGCCGAACACAAGTCCGGTGGCGACTGGCACGACAATGGCCATCAGCGAAGGAACAATCATCTCTCGTTGAGCGCCGGCGGTCGAGATGTCCACGCATCTGGCATAGTCGGGTTTTCCGGTTCCCTCCATAATACCGGGAATCTCTTTGAACTGTCTGCGGACCTCGTTGACCATGTCGCCGGCCGCGCGTCCAACAGCCTTCATTGTCATAGCGCAGAAAACAAACGACATCATCGCTCCTATGAACATTCCACCAAGAAGCATCGGATTCATCAAATGGAGTTCAAACCAATTGACGAAATCAAGGATGGTCGCTTTTTCAGCGGTTTGGGCGGTGACGGAGAGTCCCTCCCGGACCTGATAAGTTCCGGTACCGGCTAGTTTGACGACCCAAATCCTCACCTCTTCGATGTAGGCGGCCAGAAGAGCCATCGCGGTTAGAGCGGCTGATCCAATGGCGAATCCTTTCCCTATGGCGGCGGTGGTATTGCCAAGCATATCTAAAGCGTCGGTCCTTTCTCTGACGCTCTCGCCCAACTCGGCCATCTCGGCATTCCCTCCGGCGTTGTCGGCGATTGGGCCATACGCGTCGGTAGCGAGTGAAAAACCTAGAGTGGCCAACATCCCAACAGCCGCGAATCCGATTCCGTAAAGTCCCATCATTATATTATCGAAGCCACCCGCAAAACCAAAGGCGCAGATAATACCGATAACGATCGTCAAAACCGACCAGCCGGTCGAGAACATTCCTACCGCCAAACCATCGATGATAGTGGTGGCGGGGCCCATTTCCGTCTGTTTGGCGATCCCTCGGGTGGGAGCGTATTCGTCCGAAGTGTAATATTCAGTGAGTTTGCCTATAACGCAACCCGCGACAAGACCTGCTATCACGGCGAACGCCACTCCAGGCAATATAAGCCGCGCTCCGTACGCCAAGACAAGAACAGCTATCGCAATTCCAATAGTGCTGCCCCAAAGCGGCATTGTAAGAGCATTCATAAGAGTTTTCATATCCGCCTTCTCTTTCGTGCGGACCGCCAAGCAGGCGAGAATTGATATGATGATGCCGATCCCGGCAACGATCATTGGGGCCGTGACAAGTTTTATCGCCGTCTCCAAGTTGCCCTTCTGCATCCCGACAGCGGCGCCCAAAGCGGCGGTCGCGAGAATGGAGCCGCAGTAGGATTCGTAAAGGTCGGCTCCCATTCCAGCGACATCTCCGACGTTGTCTCCGACGTTGTCCGCGATGGTCGCGGGGTTGCGGGGATCGTCCTCCGGAATTCCGGCTTCCACTTTACCGACTAGATCGGCGCCGACATCAGCTGCTTTCGTATAGATTCCGCCTCCGACCCGGGCGAAGAGAGCTTGAGTCGAAGCTCCCATTCCGAAAGTGATCATAGTAGTCGTTATATGTACTAATTTCTCCATTTCCGAGCAATTCGCTGGAACGATGGTCATGCCGAGAAATTTAAGAGCTTCGGGTTGGTAGAGGTTTGCGGACGCGTAGACTATTTTATCCAGCAGGATGTACCAGACGCAGATGTCCAAGAGACCGAGTCCCACAACCACCAACCCCATAACCGCTCCGGAGCGGAATGCGATCTGCAGCCCTCTGTTCAAGGATTCGGAAGCGCCTTGAGTCGTTCTCGCCGAGGCGTTGGTTGCCGTCTTCATTCCAATGAATCCGCAGAGACCCGAGAAAAATCCACCCGTCAGGAACGCGATGGGGACGAACGGGTTTTGAATCCCGAAGATAGCGAGAACTCCAAGTATGATCATAAGGATGAGGAAAACGAAGGCGACGACTTTATACTGTCTGAAAAGATACGCCATAGCGCCTTCGCGCACGTATTGGGCGATCTCCTTCATTTTGTCGTTGCCTTCACTGTTCCTCATCATGCTCTGATAGAAGAAACGAGCGAAAATCAACGCCAACACCGCGGAAATGGGCGCTATCCACCATAAAGGCGGTATGCCGGAGGGTACGGTTTCCGTGATTTTCAGGGTGATCTTCTCGTCGATGATTTCCGTCGCTTGCCGCGCGGAAACCGCCAGTGACGCGAGGAACGCGCCGGACGTTCCGTACAAAACGCTTTTTCTCATACCGCCTACTCCTGTACTTTGAAAAACCAAAAGGCTATAGTAACCCAAAATAGCTCGTAAAATAAGCACCTTTCGAATGTTTACAAACGCGTATCGCGGGAAATCCGCATTTATTTCCCCTTTTCATTTGATACATCGAACACTTCGAGCGTGGAAGTGTTCAAAAAACTCGATTTCAGCGTTGAGACACTTCGAAACGGCATCAACAACCGTATCAAGAATAAGAACGATGTTTTAGGCTGTACGCGGCACCATTTTTATAGAGCGATGGGATTTCCGGGGGAGTCGCGTTCGAATCATGAAAACCGGACGGAATTCGCTCCGCGCCGCGATAGGGATGAGATTGAGGAATTAATTTTCATATTTCCAGAAATTGCCTAAACGGGTGAAAAGCGACGCGGCGCGCGGCGTTTCGGAAAACGCGCGAAGAATTGCGAAGTTTTTTTCGAACAGGGTCTATTTAGTTGTTGGCTCCACCCGAGGATTGGGATTGTTTTGCGGATATTTTGACTCCCGGGACCGCGGCGAGCGTAAGGGTGAACGTCAGGGCCTGCTCCCATATTCCATCTCCCATGGAATCATTTCTCTGTCTGGCGCGGTATTCGAGGCCAAGCTCCCAACAGTGTAGTTGACGCACAAACCTAATCCGTCCCTCGTTGAAGTTGTTGCTGTAAATGTCGTAGTACGCGGAGACTTCGCAACGCGTTTTGTCGAAAATCGGAAAATTGATTCCGCCGTATATGGATTGAGACTCTCCGTAATACCTTGAGAACGCGCTTCCGGAGGTAATGTCGGTCAAGGAGCTTCCCATCGAATAAACGCTTCGCTGCTCATATTCTTTTTGATAGTAGTATCCCATGAACACCTTCCAATCCTCGTTGATGTCGTAATCTATACGGAAGTCAAATCTGTTCAGGCGTCCCTTCCCGACATCGCACAAAAGATCCATCGTGGAGGAGAAGTTGGGAGTCGGGTTGAATTTGAGTATGGTTCCGAAATCGCCGACGGTGTCGAAGTCCTTCTCGCTTTCAAAATGAAAATCCAAATAGTGCTCCAGAGACGCCCAAGTGTAGATTTCCTGATCTCCGTAGTCGCCGCGCCTGGTCTCCAAGCGGTTTTTAACTCCCACTCGAAGAAAATTCTGCTCTCGAATTCTGTCGATGTCGTCGAAATAATAAATCTTTTCCCGGTCCAGCGTCGGTTCCGGAATGTAGTTGTAATTCATATATGGAATGATGACATGACGCAACCCGTCCACTCCCCAGAACGCGCTTTTGGCGGTCTGCCACGTCCTGTATATCTTTGTGTTCACCTCCAACCCGAGCTCACCGGCGAATCTGACTTTCGAGCCGCCTTTCGAATCGTAGTTGTTTATATTTCCTGATTTATCGACGGAGGGAGAATCGACGATGAAATAGTTGTTGATGTCGTTGTCCGACACTTTTTTCTTGGAGGTCTTGGAATACGCGGTAAGCCTGATGCCGGCTCTTGGAATGAAATTGAACATTGCGAGTTTAAATGGATAGTAGAACATATGCAATGTGTCGAATCTGGCGCTTTCATAACGTTTGATGTCCTGCCCGCCTCTCGCCCGAGGGTAGTCGTAGTGGCGCCAATTCATGCGACGGTAGTTGAAGGTGGTCTCGCCTTGGTAGTAGATATTGGCGAAAAGCTCCTGCCTCGGAATGTCCAATCGGACTTCAGGCAGTGATTCGACGACCGAAAAGAAATTATTGACTCTCGGTCGCACGATGGCGCCGGCGCTAAAGCGATCAAACTGGTATTCAAGCGCCACGAACGTGGCTGGTTGGGGATTGGCGTCCTCTTTGTCTCTGAAAAAATCATGCAGAAACTCCTGGTCGCTCAATATGTCAAGTTGCGCCCTCAAATCCAATCTGGGCGTTATGTGCTGGACATGACTGGCGTATATCTCGTATCGGTTCTGATTATAATCAAAACGGCCTTTCGTGTAGTCTTTGTACTCCTTGTCGTAAACGCCGTATATGGAGAAATCCGTCACTGACGTCTGGGTTAGAGAATTAAGAGCCACCCCGCCACCCGGACCGCGCTTGGAGTAATAGTCGGCCATCAGCGTGACCTTCGTGTTGGGATAGTCCAAAATGTGAAATGATTTTTTCGTCAACACGAAATAACCCCAGTCGGAATCTTTTCCGGCTTTAAATTGAATTCCAAGACCCGTGGAGTCGTCTGGCGGTTTGTAAAGGAACGGAATGTAGAAAACCGGAACGTCTCCGATCCTCAAAATGGCGTTCCAGACGAACATGTGGTAGTTGCCCTTGTCAGCGTAGTATTGCTGAGTGCGACCGGTATGTTGCGGCAGGAGCTCCACGCTGGAGGCCGAGAGCGAATAATGCTCGTGCTTGTCCATCACGTATTCGCAAGTGGTTACTTTCGCGTCTCTCACAACGATTTTTCCGCGCGGAAAACGCTCGGCATGTTTGCCGATGACATAATATTTGTCGTATCTGCCGTAGAATTTGCCCAGGTCGATATTGCCGGTCGCTAGATTCCCCACGGCATGCTCGCCCGTCCAGGAATTCACCTCTTTGACTATCGTCACCCTTAGCATCTGCCGACCAGTCGGATCCATGTAATGCCCGTTGACAATTACTTTGGTGTCAGGTTCCTTCAGAAGTTTTTTGTATTCGGGATAATCGAGTTTCGCCTCTTCGGTGGTGCGCTGAATGAATCGCACCCGCCCGGAGGCGTCGATATCCTTGTTGGTCATGTTTATGACGGCTTTGTCGGCGGTGATATGGATGTCCTTGAATTTGACGACGACATGGCCCGTGGCGATGATGTTGTCGCCAACGAATTCCAAGTTGTCCGCTGAAGCGTCGATGTCCTTGTTCATCAACGCCGAACCGAGCCCCGGAATTCCGCCCGCCGAAAGGGCGTTTTGTAAAAACACCGACAGCGACAAGCAGAAACAGAAAGCGGCTAACACATTTCTTGATTTGAGACGCGCTTTTCTCATGATCTATGGATCTTTAATTGGAATTTGAAACCTTGATTTCAAGAGTCTGGTTTTTCAATGGAGACGACATCTCCATTTTCTCGTCCCTTTTCGAACAGGGTTTAATTCAAATACGGCTCGAACCACCTCCGAAGAGATGGTGAATTCCGAACGCGAAAGTGCGAATATAACACGATTAGCGGATAATGCACCTGTTTCAAGCGGTTTATTCGGGATTTTTTTCCTTCAACGCCATGTTGTTTGATTTTCGAGGAGAAAAAAATTGAAATCACGCTATTGTATCAGCGTTGAAGTTTTCAACAAGGAGCCTGCGCGATATGAGCGACGCTACGATAATAACCAGTCCTTCGGGAATAGATATTCGAAAAAATGCCGTCATAGAGGCTTCCGCCGGCACGGGTAAGACATACACGATAACCAAGTTGCTGGTTCGCATCCTCCTTGAACGCGAGATTCCCATAGAAAAAATATTGATAGTCACATTTACCGAAAAGGCCACATCCGAGCTCAAAGAAAGAATACGCGCCGAAATAACATTGGAGGCGAAGCATCGCTCCGCCGCGGCTGAACGGGAATCCCTGAAAGCGGCTTTGTCCAACTTCTCGAACGCGCAAATATTCACCATCCACGGCTTCTGCAACAAAATCCTCCGCGAAAACGCCTTCGAAACCCGTCAACCGTTCGATCTGGAACTAGTCGACGACTCGAAAATTCTTCTGGATGAATTGAATTCGATAAAACGCGAGTGGACGCGGGTGCCAGATATAGAGTCCATTCTAGCGGAGTTCGACTACAACTCAGGTTGGGACGAGAAAGCCGCGAAGCTCGCGTCGGCCATCGACTGGGCGGAGGATGTCGTGATTCCGCGACCTTCGCCGTGGAAGGATGTTTTGAACGCCTCGGAACCGATATCCGGAAAAGTCTTCGAGGTTTCCGTCATACGCGAGCTGTATCTCCGCTCAAAGGAGCGGAAACATTTGAACGGCTTGATAAGCTACGACGACATGGTGGGCAATCTCCGCGACGCTTTGACGTCGGAGGAGAATCCCGCCGTCGAATTGCTCTCTTCGCGCCTGCGCTCAAACTACGACATCGCTTTGGTCGACGAGTTCCAAGACACCAATATGAGACAATGGAGCATCTTCAAAAATATATTTTTCGAGGATTCCGCCGACACGGGCAATCGACTGATGATAATCGGCGATCCCAAACAGGCCATTTACGGATTCAGGGGCGCTGATGTGCACGCATACGAAAAGGCGCGCGATGAAATGATCTCCGAAGGAGCGAGTTTCTACAGGCTCGCCGTGAACTACCGCTCCATGCCGAACTTGACCGAAGCGTTCAACATCTTCTTCAAAGAGTGGTATGGAGACGAGGCGCGGGTGGACTCTCCGTCCGACAGATCCGTCTCTGGCCCGCGGCTCGGCGCCGACCCCACAAATACGGCGGCGTTCAACGTTATTGCGGCCTCCGCCCCCGAACTCCTGGCTCCAGCTCTCAAGCGCGACATCGCCAAACAGTATGCGAGGAAAGTGGTGGAACTGCTCGGAAACATGGAGATCCACGTCGGTGGCGAACGAAGATTTTTGACTCCATCGGACATCTGTTTTCTAGTTAGAAGCAAAAGCGAGGCCCCGTTTATAGAGGAGGCGCTGAAGAGACGGGGTATACCATCAAGCTTCTACAAAAAACCAGGTCTCTACGCGTCGAACGAGGCTCTTCAGTTCCAAATAATCCTTTCAGCTCTCGCGAAGCCGGACGGGAGAGGAATGCGTAAGGCGTTGTTGTCAATTTTTTTCAGGGTTCGACCCGAGGAGCTGCCTGGTCTTGAGGGAGCGCCGGATCCCAATCTCGAAGCAAGATGGCTCCGAATATTGGAGTTAGCCCTGAAACGCGAATGGCCGAGTTTATTCAGGGAGTTGCTCGAAAATTCAGGCGCATGTTTCACTGTGGCGGACACCCCGCGCCAAGCCGCGAATCTGAAACAAATAGCCAGGGAATTGACTTACGAGGCAGTCAAGAAAAATTTGGACGCCACGACACTGTTGGGGCAATTGAATGATAAGATGAAGAGCAGCCAATCGACTGACGAGGCGTTACATGAACGCGACACGGACAAACCAGCCGTGAGGATAATGACCATACACGCCTGCAAAGGACTCGAGTTCCCGGTGGTCTTTCTTTTCGCGGCGATGACGGGGAAAAAAAACCGCGAAATATACGCGAAATACTACTGCGGGGCAAAAAGAGTGAACGTATACGATTTCTCCGGCGACGCGGCGAAGACTCACGACAAGGAATTGAGTGAAGAAAAGATCAATGAAGCTCAAAGGCTTTTCTACGTGGCTTTCACAAGAGCGGTGTTCAAGCTGTTCGTTCCCGTTTTCATCCCGAAATCCAAAAGCGGAGAATACGCGAAGTATGTCTTGGACCGCGTGATTGAAAGTAAAGATGAAATGGAAAGCATCCCCTCCGTCGCCAACGAAGCTCTTCCCGATATTCCGTCGATGGATGAAAAAAATGCTGAAACTGAAACTCCGCCTTCACCGCCTATTCCCCCGAACGTAGCCTTCAACACGAGGAAAATCCGTTCGTTTTCGACTCTCGTCAAAAAAAATCTGCTGGACACGGCTGATTTCACCATCGGAGACTCCGCCGAAGAGAAAATCGACGACGAACCGTCTCTTCCGCTGGAAAAAGACCCGGTCGAATTCGTGAAAGTCTATCCACCGCCGGGAACCCGCACCGGGGACGTGATACACACAACCCTCGAGAAAATGGATTTCGGACTCCGCGCGTCTTGCGAGTCGTTCGAGGAGTTTCGAAACAACGAAGCTCTTTCAGCATTGATCGCTGAGAGAATGGCGGCAAAGGAGTTCAAAACGGACGAGATCAGAGACGAAAACGGAAATGTGGTCGGATCGCTGTCGACGGAGTTCGCAAAGCTCATTTGGAACGCTCTCGGGAAAAGACTGCCGTTTCTCGACGGAAAACGAATATGCGACATTTCGCCCGAAGACATGAAAAAGGAAATGGGCTTTCTGCTGTCGACGCGGAGAGACGCTCTAACGGGAATCATCGATTTGCTCTTCAGAATTCCCGATGAAAATGGAGGGAATACTTATTATATTCTCGACTGGAAGGGGAATCACTCGCCTGACGGATACCGCCCGTCGACTCTCAAAGACACCGTCATGCGGGAGCATGGATATCAGTTGCAGTACGAGTTGTATTCCTTGGCGATGAAACGCTGGTTCGACTCGTTGGAAATCGACAACGCGCGCCTGGGCGGCGCCGTCTACCTATTCTGCCGAGGGGTGAATTGCGAAACCGACGGCGACAAAGGCGTCGTTTTCGATGATTTGAGCCGTTTTGACATGGATGAAATTGAAGCCCGTCTCGCCGCGTTATGACTATTCCGCCGTCATCGCGGCGGTGGTTGGGAAAATCCTTCAGCGTGGGTCGCGGCGTCACGCGCCTGAAAGGTTTTCCGTTGATTTCCGGAAATGGATGTTGCGGGCTGACGCATTTGTGATATTTTAGCTTTTTCCACGAAACTTTGAAATTGTTTTGCGAATGAGGTTGGCATGTCTAAAACTGTTGAAACTTTGATTATCACCGGTGTTGGTTTGAATTGCGAGCGAGAGACCGCCAAGGCGTTCGATATAGCGGGAGCCGTATCAACGCTTATTCATTTGAACGATCTTTTGGAGGATGGTTCCAGACTGGGCGATTTTGATATTCTGGCGTTCATCGGTGGTTTCTCGTTTGGAGACCATCTAGGCGCCGGTTCCGTTTTCTCCAACAAAATCAAACACCGCCTTCGTGGCGAGCTTGAGAGGTTCGTGTCGGACGGCAAGTTGGTGATCGGCATTTGCAACGGGTTTCAGACCCTGACTCGCCTTGGCCTTTTGCCGGCCCTGGACGGAGAATACTTTACTCAACAGGTGGCGTTGTCCCTCAACGATTCAACCCATTTCCGCGATGACTGGGTCAATCTCAAAGCCGAACCGGCATCGCCTTGCATCTTCACGAAAGGGCTGGATCAGGTCTCGTTGCCGATAAGGCACGGGGAGGGGAAATTCGTGGCGGACGATGATGTCATAGCTAGAATCGAGGGTGAGAGTCTGGTGGTCTTGAGATATTGCGACGAGAACGGTTCGACTGACTGTGCGTTTCCAGCCAATCCCAACGGTTCGATCAACAACATCGCCGGAATTTGCGACACCACGGGGCGTGTTTTCGGAATGATGCCGCATCCGGAGGCGTTTTTATCACCATACAACGCCCCCAACTGGCAGGAGAGGAAAATAAGCGGCGATCTTCCAGACGAAGGGGAGGGAGTCGTTCTCTTCCGAAACGCGGTGGAGTATATCCGTCGCGGGTGACAACCTTGCTTATTGCCAGGGAAAACAGCGGTTAATGAACCCGGAGGCCATCGAGCTATACAAAAAACACAACATAGACATAACCGCGGAGCCATTGGAGATAGCCGTCCGCGCTCAACACAACAATGGCGGACTGGCGGCGGATATCTGATGGAAATCCGCGAACATCAACATTTTTTTTCCGCCGCGCGGTCGTTCAGACTTTTGCAATTGGCTCTTTGGAGTGTTGTTTCTGATTCACATTAAAGGGAGTTGAAGCATGTTTATAAATTTTCACCATTTTCACCGGATGAGACATTCAGTGTTGGCCATCGTTTTAGCGATATTCGCGGTTCTAACATCAACGAACCTCGACGCGCGTCGACATTCCCGCGCGTCGAACTACATCCGGCCGGGTAAAACCTTCAACATGCCAAGCATAGGTTTGAAAGGCAAACTCGTCAAAAACGCGAAAGCCACACCTATCGGTTCGTTGGAGGAGAAAGTTGTTACTCGCACATACTCCAACGGCAAAGTGGTGAAAATAACCGCTTGTTTTCCAGAGGATCTATGGAAACGCGGTCAGCTCGCGGGAACTTGGAAACATCCTCTGTGCACCATATCCATCTATAGAATGACATTGCCGCCTCCGACTGGTTTGAAACTCTTGTGCACGCTCAACGGTCAAGACTACGTTCTCAAGGAATCGTACGAGGCTTGGGAGAAAAACGCGGATCCGGCGAAAATGGAGTGGACCGATGAGAAGATCGCCGGATGGCTACGGTACCTTCTCAAAAAAGAATGCGCACTCCCGCCTGAGAAGGTGGCGAAAGGTCCGCGGAACGCCTTGACGAAAAGATTCGTTTCAAAAAACGATGCCGCAGGGAACTACAATTATGTCATCACCAGTCGTTTATCTCCGAACACCCCGTACTTGATAAGATACGAATTCGCCCGCGGAGCCGACAACAAAAAAAACATCAAGGTGATGCTTCAATCCATCGCCAGCCTGTCCTTCTCCCCGCCCAAAGAGCTTAAAGAGTCGGCCAAGCGAAAAAAAATATCTTTGAAACGTGCTTCGAAAAACAAAAAAAACGACAAAACGCGTTCGGCCAAATATCTGAAAAGCAGACGCGCCGTGATAAACTCGATCAAAAACATGCGCGACTGGTGGTACCTGGAAACCGAGAATTTCATAATGGTCGCCAACATAAAAAGCCGAGCGACCGCTAAAGCGCTCGCCCAAAACCTGGAAAGGTCGCGGAACCTCTACACGAAAATATTTCCCTTGAAGAAACCACTGGAAGCCGTAAGCGTGGCGAGGATGTTCGCCACCCGACAGGAATATTTAAATTATGTCGGACCGGAAATGCAATGGAGCGGCGGTATTTGGATGTCCAACAGAAAAGAGCTGGCGGTCTCTCCCATGAGTTGGGGCACTCGGCGCGACAGCCGGAAATGGATGGCGCAGGTAACCTTGCACGAAGCCTTCCACCAGTATATTTATTTTGCCGTGGGCGAACGGCAGACATCCGTCTGGTTCAACGAGGGAATGGCGCAGTTTTTCGAGGGAGCGGTGTTCAAATCCTCGAAGATCCACATCAAACCCTTGCCCCGGAAAGTAAAGAGATTGCCGATGTTGATTTCCAAACAGAGTGTTGAAAACATTTTGAAAATGCCCTACCGTGAATTCTACGGTCCGCGGAAACGCGACAACTACGATTTGGCTTGGGGAATACTTTATTTCATGCTCAAAGGAGCGCCGGTGATGAAAGATTGCGCGGAATTCGCGGAAATCCCGGGAAAATACTACGATGCCATGGTGGAGACCGGAAATCCGGCGAAGGCCGCCGCAACGGCTTGGAAGGGTGTCGACACGTATAAATTCGCCGAGAAGCTCAAAAAGTTTTGGAATAGCGCTAGATTGGTGAAGCGGGCCGCCAAATTCGATCCGCTCAAAACAAAAAAACGCTGAAAAAAGGGATTTTATCACACAATCCATATCAATGGAGGAAACGGTCAATCCCGAGATTATCGTATTCAACAGCGCGGGATGTGGCGGACATCATTCACACCGCTTTGAAAAATCCACCTGCCACTCATAACGGGATGTCGCACGGTCGTTCAGACTTTTGCAACTGGCTCGTGAGTTGATAAATATCAAGATCGCATCCAATACACTTCTTATTTAAAGGATCCTCGGTTCAGATTCTGCGAATAACGTATAAAATAACCCGTCAAATAAATGTCCCAAACACAAAATTGATTATTTTACGGGGTTGCCCCCGAACGGAACTCGCTATTTTTCGGCAGACGGTTGCTTTTTCAAAAACCGCGAAGTAAACCAGCGGCCTACCTTAACGCTTTGGGACTGAATGAATCTATTTTTAACAGTTGACGCTGAAACACCCCCCTTTTAGGAGTTCACTAATTCAAGCCACCAGCTTTAGCTGGTGGTTACTTGATTCGAGAGCCATTCGTCGAGACAGAAGAGTCTGAACATCGAGGTCGCGTCGAAATCGCGGCTCCTCAACGTCTCCGCGATTTTCGCGAATGGCGTTGTTATGTATTCCGAAACCGGGTGTTCCGAATTTTTCGTCCATTCGACCATTCGCTCATACGCCGGCCCCGAGCGCATCCATTTGTCCTGCGGGGTCTCGAAACCTTTTTTATCCTTTCTCCAGCGGATCGAGTTTGGAAGTTTTCCGTCCATCGCCTTTCTGAAGATTCTTTTAGTCCAGCCCGATCGCATGTTCATCTCGCAGGGCATCGACAAAACCAACTCCGCGAGATTCACGTCCAGAAACGGCACTCTTGATTCGATGGAGTAGGCCATGGAGTTGCGGTCCTCCCACTTGAGAAGACGTGGAAGCCGCAATTCGGTCAATTCGTATATCCTGAACTCCTCGGGGGACATTCCACGCATTTTCGAATACGAACCGGTCAATTCCGCGAATCTCGCGGATTTCGTCCGGTCGATCTCGAAAGGGAAGCGCATCGCGGAGCGTTTGCGGTATTCGCGGAACCCGCGGAGCGCCTCCCCGATAAGCAAGTGGTTTCCGCCAGGCAGCGCGGCGCCCGCGAGATGCGCGAGCAGTGAAAAATATTTTCCATCGCGTCTGAGGCGGTCGAGGAGGAGGAAATAGGTCGGCCAGTATCCGGAGAAAAGCTCGTCTCCGCCTTGTCCGTCGAGCAGAACTGGCACGTTTGATTCCCTGGCGGAGCGCATAACGCGGTTTTGGGCGTAGAGGCTGACGCTACCAAGGGGCTCGTCGTGCTGACGCAGGAGAGCGTCGAAATCCGCGGCGAACTCTCCGGCTAGAGGAAATGTTTTGACGTGCGAGCATCGCGGGACCGAGGCTACTACTCGTTCCATGTGCGGTCGCTCGTCGGCGAACGGATCGTCGAAGCAGGATGAGAATGCGGACAACACGGTGTCGGGCGAGGCTTCGGCTATGCCGCTGAAAATCGCGGACGAGTCGAGGCCGCCTGAGAGGCAGGTTCCGACCGGCACGTCCGAACGAAGTCTGAGGCGGACGGATTCGGCGAAACGCTCGCGGACCCCCTGAATCCACTCGTTCTCGGAACGATTTTCGATTTTGATGTTCTCCGGGAACCAGAATCTTCTAGGATTGAGCGCTGCCACGTCATCGCCGCGGGAGAGCGGTATTTCCGCGAAACTCGCGGCCGGAAAGGTGCTGACACCGCTCCAAAACGTTTCCGGAGGGATTTCATATCCGTTCAACAGATAGGCGGCGCAGGCGTCCGGATTCGGTTTTTTCGAAAATTCCGGCAAAGTTTGAAATTGTTTGATCTCGGACGCCATCGCGAAGATTCCGCCGCCGGAATGGTAGTAGAGCGGCTTTATCCCGAATCTGTCTCTTGAGACGACGAGTTTTCCGTTCTCCAGGTCAAGGATGACCAAGGCCCACATTCCGTTGAATCGGGCGAAGCAGTCAGTGCCCCAGTGTCGATAGGCGGCGAGCACCACCTCGGTATCGCAATTCGATTTGAATGTGAAGCCTTCCCTCTCGAGTTCCACGCGCAATTCCAGATAGTTGTAAACTTCCCCGTTGTAGGTTATCGCGAATTTCGCGTCATCGGTGAACATAGGCTGGGCGCCGGCGTTTGAAAGGTCGAGAATGGAGAGCCGCCTGTGCCCCAGTCCCAAATGGAAGGAGGAGGCGGAATCCGGAAGCCGCTTCAGGGGCGCGCCGCTGGAAGGAAACGCGAACATCGCGGTTCCGGAGCCGTCGGGTCCGCGGTGTGCGACGGCATCGTTGAAATTCGCCAGCTCGCTTCCGCGAATCTCGCGTTTAACACCCAAAAGACATGATATTCCGCACATTTCAGTTATTCCCGAGGTTAAACGCTTTGGTGATTGACAATTCGTCGATTTTCACCGCCAAGCCGCCAAGTTTTTCAAAAGCCGTATGGGCCGTATGGGCCAAATGGGCCGTATGGGCCAAATGGGCCGAATGGTAATCAAGCCGCTCTCATCTCCATCTCTCCGATTCACCGCATCACCATCTCACAACCCCATGGACATGCGAATCAAGTTGAAGATGAGCGGGCGAGGACGCTCCGCTCTACTGCTTCCCGCTCCGAAACTTTAGTACTTTTCCTGTTTCACTCACCCATTGAAAATTAAAAAATGAGAATTCAATATTGAAAATTCTCACTCCTTCGCTCTCCGAGCTACGGAGGGCATGCCTACTCTCCGATTCACCGGCTCACCGTTTCTCCCTCCGAGGAGTATCGCTCCATGAGAAAGACGACAACGAATCCCGCCACGGCCAAGGCTAGAGCCAGGCAAAAAGCGTTGTCATACGCCGGAGGCGAAACGTTTTTCGACACGAGCGTTTTGATTTTGGCGCCCGCCGCGGCCAAAGTCTCCAATCTAGCGGCGTCCATAGGAAGTTTGAGGCGGACGACTTCCCCGGCCGTTTTAGCGATGACTTCGACTCGCTCCTGCCAGGGCCACAGTTTCCAAAGCGAGCCAATCATAAAACCTATCAGAGCGGAAACGGTTATATCGTGGTGTTTTTTGAAGAGCCAATTGAGAAAGTGACTGAACGAACCCAAACCGACGACACAGCCCAGCGCTATCCAAACCAGGGTCATCACCGCTTGGAGAACGGCATCCGGAGCGGGTGCGTCCCCACCTTTCGCCAAGGCTATGGGAATGGCGACGAGAAAATTAACCGCGCCCAAAACATATTTGTACTGTCCCAAAATCAAAAGTAGAAAAGAGCCGGAAATTCCCGGAAGAATCATCGCGCAGATGATGATGACACCGCACAAAAACAAGTTCCACCATACGTGCGGCGTCTCCACGGGCACCAAAGTCACCACTCCGAACGCGAAAATCGCCCCGAGCGTCAGAGCGACGAAGCATGGAGCGTTCCACTTTCCAACCTGTTTGAGAACGGTGATGATGGATGCCAACACCAATCCGAAAAAAAGAGCGAAAGTCAGAGCCGGATAGTTGTCAAGGGAGAACGCCAGAAATTTGGCCAGCGATACGAAAGCGACAACGATTCCGATTCCCAGCGCCAGCAGGAATCGCCAAGGCAGAGTTAGATTCAACTCTTCGCATTTGAAAGTCAAAGCCAGTTTGACAGCGTCGAAACTCGCGAATTTGCGGATGGAGTCTATTAATTCCTCGTAAATGCCGAGAATGAAGGCCATCGTTCCACCGGACACCCCCGGAATGACGTTCGCCGCTCCCATCGAGAAACCACACAGGGAAAGTTTGACGTATTCGCGCAAAGTTCGCTTTGGCGGAAAGGTGTTTTTTTTCATTTCGTTTCCGGATTCTTCGATCGGCGTTTCCTGTTCGTCCTTTTCTTTTTCTTCTCCCACGCTAACTCCTGTATTCGACACCAATATTTCCCATGCGAGTCTTCCCGCTGATGAGCGAAGAAGGAATCTAACGTCATTCACCTTGAATGTCCAGTGGACAACGGAGATTCCACAGGAAATCGAGGGGGGAAGGGCGGTTTCGCCGACTGTGTCACGCCGCGGACAATGCGAAGGCAGAAACCGCCCCTGCTGGTGCGACGACTCAGAAAACGTTGAATCCAAATCGGAATACAGTCCGCGATGGCAGTCGGTGCATGTCGCTTGAAAAGGTTGCACGATCCGCGCGATCGACGGTTCCTGGGTCCGTTTCGGCGAAACGGACCTACTGGCTTTGCCGCGGGATTTGAGAAAAGGAGAGGGGAAAACAGGGATGCGGAGGAACAGGGGCATTGTATCTTTTGACGCGTTTCAGAGAGAATCGCATGTCCCGCTCCATTCGGAATTGATTTCGCTCACCCCCGACTCGGGGTCGGGGGAATCGTGGATATTGGCGTGTTTCGCCCATGGTCAGGCCAGGTCGGGGAAATCGTTTGCGCATTGTTTATTTGGGAGAGATGATTACGGCGTCGCCGGATATGTCGAGAGACAATCCGACACCGTCACAGATGGCTTTCAAAGCGCCGTAAGCGGGAATCTTCTCCGCTTTGAAGGTTATCGGCGGCCATTTCGAGTCAGTTGGGGAAAAGCCTTCACAGTTCAATTTGAAAGATGATAGAAGTTTACCGCGGATCTCTTTTTCCAGTATCGCGAAAACCTTGTCCAATGGAGCGTCCTTGAAATCAATCTCCGCGATTGTGAGACTCTCCATGCGGGAGCGCAAATCGACTGCGGGCGCTTGATCGGGCTGGGATGACTTTTTCCCCGTTTGTTCTATGGGATTGACGTTTTTCCAAGCGACTTCCGCGGCTCTAGCCTGTTTATCGGCCAGCGCGCGTCTTTCTCCCGCGGCCGCGACCTTTCTCATAACTCCGCGCAGTTCGCGGGTGGCTTCTATGCTGTACGGATTCAAGCGAAGCGCCTCCTGGAGTTTGTCTTTGGCCCCCATGTAATTGCCGGCGCGTCTGAAAACTCTGGCTTGTTTGAGGAAAATATCAAATTGATACTCCCGCTCTTTGTATCCGGGATCGATGGTTTCAAGAGAAGTCGCGTTTTTGTAGTTGATGGACCTCAAATCCGATTTGAATCTCGCGGCGTACGCCTCGCATTTGCGTTTTGACCGCGGACGGACTTTGGCGGCCTTGGCGCAAAGCCTTATCGCTTCAGCGAGTGGTTCGACGGAGTTTTCGGATTTGCTTTTCCAGTAGAGCGAACGGGCCCAGTCAAGATACGCGTCGCACAACCGTTTTTTTATTTGACGCGTGGTTGACGGCGCGACCTCCTCCGACAACACCAACGCCCGCACAAGAAGTTTGGTGGCCGCCGCGTAATCGTCGGATGAGCTAGCCGAATCGGCATCGGCCAGTATCCGTGCTAGAGCTTTTTGGTCGGAAGTCAAAGGGGCGGTGGATTCGCAGGAGACCAGCAATGCTAGAAAGGCAACCAGGAAAGGGACGAGGAAGCAATGAAAATTGGGTCTCCAGGATGAAACGCCGGTGTTGGTACGCATCATGTTCAACAAGCCTCCATACGTCAATCCGCATAACCTTCGGGATGGGAAGTCATCCAACGCCAGGCGGACGTGACTATGTCCGCGGCGTTCTCGAAACGCGGCTCCCACCCCAATTTCTCTCTAGCTTTGTCGGAGCAACCTATCAACCGGGGAGGATCCCCGTCCCTACGCGGTACGGTTTCCGCCGGAATGGGATGCCCCGTCACTTCTCTGGAGACGTTTATTATCTCTTTCACGCTCAAACCGTTTCCGGTACCCAGATTGTAATGGCCGCTCTCCTCGGCGTCCAACGCCAGCATGTGCGCCTGAGCCAAATCGAGAATGTGGATGTAGTCTCTGACGCACGTGCCGTCGGGCGTGGGATAATCGTCTCCGAAGATTTTAATGGAGTCGCGTTTTCCTTGAGCGACTTGAAGCACCAAAGGAATCAAATGTGTTTCCGGACGATGATCCTCTCCGAAATTGTCGGACGCGCCGGACGCGTTGAAATAGCGCAACGCCGCGGATTTCAACCCGAAAATCTCGTTGTACCATTTCAAGGCCTTTTCAAACATCAGCTTCGATTCACCGTAGGCGTTGATGGGGGACTGCTTTTCGCTTTCGGGAATCGGAACGATCTCAGGCTCTCCGTAAGTGGCGCAGGTGCTGGAGAACACGAAGGATTTCACATCGCCGGCGACGGCGGCGTCGAGAAGGTTTATTCCGGCTCCCAGATTATTTCTGAAGTATTTTCCGGGATCTGTCATCGACTCGCCGACCAACGAGAAAGCCGCGAAATGCATAATACCGTCAAAGGAGCCGTTTTGAACCAAATCGATTATTAACTCCCGGTCTGCCAAATCCCCTTGAACGAACTCGGAACGTTCATCCACAGCGGCCCGATGACCAGTCCCCAGCGAATCGAACACAACTACTTCATAACCGCGGTCGAGCAGGTATTCGGCGCAAGCGCTGCCAATGTATCCAGCCCCCCCGGCCACAAGTATTTTTTTCATTTCGCTTCAAGCCTTTTAACAACTCCGTCCGCTTTTTTGATTATTTCCTCGGTGAGTTTTTTGGTGTCAGCGCTGTCCTCCGCCAACACCTTCAATTTAATGGCGGCGTCGCGGATGCCGTCGATGTCCCGTTTTATTTCATTTTTGAGTTTAGATGACGTGTCGCGCGCACCCGAGGAAGCTCCGGAAAAGGTCAGATTGTTCAACACCTCGGACGCGGTCATAACGAGCAGGCTCAAGAGTTTGTACCATTCCGGATCCGTGGAGGTTTGAACGTTTTCAACAACGACGACGGAAATGAAATCGTCTTTTTTCAAAGGTAGAATATATTTGCCTTTGAAATTCTGTGTGGTTCGGCATTCAAGAAGCAATGTCTCGTTGTCTTTTATAAACGAATCAGCATTAGCCTCTTTCATATCCAAAACGCTTTTTCGAACGAATTTGGGGGAGGCTTTGTCGTCATACTCGATTATGAAGCCGGAAGACGCTTGGGTGAAACTGGCGAAAGACGCTAAAACGGTGTCATAAACTTTCTCCGCGCTTCCCGAACTCTTTATTTTAGACATTCCTCTAAGAAGATTCTCCAGCCAGAACTTACGCTGTTTCGTCTGTTGCTCGATCGTCCATTTGGAAGTCAAGGATAAGGCGAGCTGAAAGATCTCCTCGGCTTGGAAAGGTTTTTTTATGTAAAGCATCTTCTCCGGCATGCCCACCTGTTCCGCTATCTGCGCTTGGTCATGATCGGCGTAGGCGGTCATAATCACGATTTCTATATTGCTGTCGGCCTTCCTGATCTCGGTGGCCGTCTCCAATCCGTCCCAGCCCGGCGGCATTCTCATATCAAGAAACATAAGCGCGTACGGTTTCTCATCCTCGTTGGCTTTCTTGACCATCTCCAAGGCGTCCTGTCCTTGTCCGGCGGTGTCGACGACGTATGTCACATCGTCTTTCCCGGAGGATGATTTTTTATTGGGCACCTCCTCTTTGGAGCCAAGAAGTCTTTCCCTCATCTGCTTGACGAGAGAGACCGTCTCGCTTTTTTTATCCGCGTTCTCCAACAATTTGGCCAGTTGATACCTTAAATCCTTCTGGTCGTCCACAACAAGTATTCTAGTGTTTTTTTCCATTGGATGATCACTTATTTTTCACTAACGTTTAAAAGAGTCCGATGACTACGCTGCAAGAGACTCCATATACGGGATTACAAATCCACGATGGTGGACACACTGTATCAGCGTAATTCCTGATTGTCAAGCTTGGACACCGGAAAAAAATCAAGTATTCCAATATCGCAAGTCGCGGGTCAGTCGCATCCAAGTTTGCTTATTCCATATCTGCGTTTGACGGCCGCATCCGCTGAAATCAAAACCTTGGGAGAAAGCAGGAGAGGAACGTTGCCGGGTTGAAGGGTTAGTTTGACGACTTTTTTCGACGTGTCGTCGAGAATGGATTTCAACTGGGCGAGACTTCCAAGCGGAACTCCGTTGACTTTGGATATGATCATATTTCTCAAGCCTTGCAGACCAAGGTTGGTTGGATGCGACAACACTCTTGAGAGCACCACGACCTCTTTGCTCTTATCAGTTTTGATTTTATATCGGTCCCGCCGCCAAGCGTCGATCAGGTATAGAGGAGCTTTGTTCTTAAAATCGCCTCCCCACTCTTTCAAATAAGATTTTGAGAGTGGAATGAAAACGAAGCCACCGCGGACTAAATATGGCAACTTTTTATTGAAAGGGTTGGCTGGCACGAGCCATTTGTCGTAGTCTATCGACGAAAGATCCAAATTAAGCGTGGTTCTTTTTCCTTCGCGGACTATTTCGACCGGGAATGTGTCGGTGATATAGTGTTGGGAGAATATTCTTTCAAATGACAAAGGGGTGTCGGAAACAGGATCGTCGTACCGGCCCCATGCGTCGAGTTCGCGGCCGCATACTGAAAGCAGCACATCTCCGGTTTTCAATTTCCCATGACCGGATCCTTGTTCGAACACCTTCACC
>JAADHT010000295.1:0-6418 GCA_013151705.1 Kiritimatiellota bacterium
AATGAGAACAAGGTCGCTTCACCTAACGGCGAAACCGCTACCGCTAATTCGCCGCAGGTGAGCATAGTGTTCTACGAAAGAAAACGGACATCGAGCATCCAACGTCAAATGAAGATGCGTTGTGAGTGGCAGTTTTTCGAGGGAGGGGCTATCTGGGCATCATGACGGAGTAGAACGTGGCGATGGCCCATGCGTCGTCCCATTTCATTTTTTTGAATTCATGCCCTGGTCCCCAGGTGTCGGTAAAGACGATCTCGTTCGTTTTTTTGTTGTAGCCGATGATAAGTCTCATATGGCCGCCCCACGCTTGCGGATTCTTCTCTTCCCGGACGAGACCGAGTTGGACTCCCCACTGGACTGGAAGGCCGAGATTGACGTTTTTAATGATGTTGGAGCGGAATTTTTTGTAGGCGGACTTGTTCTTGACGCACCTGTACTCCTTATAGGTGTCGAATTCGTTCTTGATTTTCCGGTAGTACTCTTCGAAAGAGGTGATCCTGCCGAATTTGGATACGCCTTTTCTTTTGAAGAACTTGTCTATTTTGCCTATTTCTTTGAAAACGCTCCGACCATCGAGAGGTTTCATGAAAACCCTGATTTTGATGCGTAGTTTCGAGCCGGCGCGTTTGAGCATTTTCAACATCTCCACGGGATTCGTTCCGCCTTTCGCCGATGATCCGGCAAGCTGCGCCAAATCATGCTCGTCCACGTCTGAGCCGAAATAGCGCATGATTCTTTCGGTGGCGGCTACAGCGCAGTATCCTTTAGAACCTTGGTCGACCATCGGAACGCCATCGATATAGAGATCGCCGTCGTTGTTTGTTTTGAGGTTGGATTTCAAAGATTTGTTTTTCACCGCTTTGTGGCTTTTTATGGTTTTCCTCGGGTCGTATTCCGGATCAAACGCCTGGATCACGCATTTGAGATATTCCGGATGGAGGGTTTTGCTGCCCCTGAGTTTTTTAGAACTCCATTGGAGAATGATTATGAGCTTCCCGTTCACCCAGGCGAGACGTCTGATGATGCCTCTGTTTTTCGGCAGTTTCTTTTTCGCCAGCTCGGAGGGTTTGACCCCCGTCCATTCGTCGATTTTCGTTTTAGCGGTCTTCAACAAAGGAAGAAAATTCTCGTTCGACATTGCTCCCGCGTCGCCTCGGTTGTAGAGCGAAACCTCCAGGGATGTCAGCGAGGCGTTCGAAAAACGCGTGTAAACCTCCCAGACCTTCATTCCAAAAAGGGTCAGCGTCGGACTGTTTGAGTAGCCCGGATAATGTCCCACGCTTTTGTCTTTCGACTGCCATCTGAAAACCGGACGCCAAACGGAGCTGCGGTCGAGAAAATCGTCGCCTTTAATGTCGGGCATGGAATCTTTGGATTCTAGCATTTCCCTCAAATCAACCGGTTTGAAATGAGGGGGTGCGGCGAAGGCTCCGAGGGAAAACAGCGTCAAGAACGCCCCAAGCCCGACAATTCGCATGAATGAGATAGTGGATCTGAACTGGCTCAAAACTTTGAGTGGGAAAAATCCGGGTTGGTTCTGTTTCATTATTTTTCTCCGTTACGCGTGGAACCTGAATTCGTGAAATAGCGCGACCGTTAAGCTTAGACACCACCGACTCAAGGTCGGAGGCAAGGCGAAAACACCAAGTTTAACGGTTACAAAACAACTTGATGAAAACGCGATATAATGCGGAATCCCCCCTTTGCAGCGGGCATACGAGTGTAATCGCCGGCAGGACTTTTTACAACGCGTCAGGAGAGCTTCCTCTTCCATTCGTCCAGCCTGGCGCGAACTTCGCCGGGGCCGGTGGCGCCGCGAATCTCGCGGGCGGCGACGCTTTTATCCGGAGAGAAGAGTTTCATATATTCATATCTGGCCTCCGGAATGGTCTCTCGCATCTCCTCCAAGGTCAATTCGTTCAATTTTTTCGCGTTTTCCGCGCACCATTTGACCAAAGCGCCTACGCGGTGGTGGGCGTTTCGGAACGGCATCCCGTCCTTGACGAGCGCCTCGGCGACATCGGTGGCCATAAGAGCGGGATCGGACACCGCCTCCCTCATACGTTCCCGATGGATTGTCATCGTCGCCATCATTCCGGGAAATACCGAGAGAACATCCAGGGCCGTGTCGATTGCGTCGAACAATGGAACTTTGTCCTCCTGCAGGTCTCGATTGTACGTCATCGGAAGACCTTTGCACAAAGTCAGAATAGCGGTCAGATCGCCGTATATCCGCGCGGACTTTCCGCGAGCGAGCTCCGCGACGTCCGGATTCTTTTTCTGCGGCATAAGACTCGACCCCGTGCAATAGGCGTCCGAGAGTTCCGCGAAGCCGAATTCGGACGAGACCCACAGAATCACATCCTCCGACAGGCGGGAGACGTGCATCGCGAAAATCGCGATGTCGGAAATGAACTCGCAGATGAAATCGCGGTCGGCGACCGCGTCCATGCTGTTCGAGGTCGTTCCGTCGAAACCGAGCAGCTCCGCGGTTTTGGCGCGGTCGAGCGGAAGCGTCGAGCCCGCCAACGCGCCCGAGCCGAGAGGCGACGCGTTGAATCTGGAAACGCAGTCGGCGAGTCTGGACGCGTCGCGGTCGAACATTTCGACGTAGGCCAGGATATGGTGGGCGAAAAGGACCGGCTGTGCGTGTTGCAGGTGGGTGAATCCCGGCATCAAAACATCGCTGTTCCGGTCGGCCAAGTCAATAAGCGAGGCTTGGAGAGCGCGCAGGCTTCCAGTTATTTCGGCGGCCGCGCTTTTCATATACAGGCGTATATCCAACGCGACCTGGTCGTTTCGGCTTCTGCCGGTGTGTAGACGCGCGCCGGTGTCGCCGATTTTAGCGATAAGCGCGTTTTCAATATGCATGTGTATGTCTTCCAGCTCGGCCGAGAAGGGAAATTCGCCGGATTCGATCTCCTTTTCGATCTCGCGAAGAGCGACCGCGATCTCCGCGGCGTCATCGCGGGTGATTATGCCGACTTCCGCGAGCATCGCGGAATGCGCTATGCTACCGGCGACATCGTGTTTGTAGAGACGCTTGTCGAAAGATATCGACTCAGTGAACTCTCTCACGGCGTCAACTGGCGCCTCTTCGAATCTGCTACTCCATAACGCCATACGTAAACTCCTGAAAACTCAAATATCGGAATCCGGGCATTCTACCAAGCGACTCCCATGCTGAAACTGAATCTGAGCTTGCTTTTCACGTTGTCCTGGTTGTTCAGCACGGGAAATCCCAAATCAAGTTTGATCGGAGCCGGGAATTGCGGAAGTTTCAAACGCAAGCCATAACCCGCCCCTACATTGAATTTATTGAAATCCATATCCCATGCGTCCTTCCAAGCGCCGCCGGCGTCGACGAACGCGGCGCCGCGGATGAATTTCCATATCGGATGCGTGAGCTCGACGGTCGCGAGCATCATCGACTGGCCGCCATACACATGCTCGTCTCGGTCGTAAGGTCCAACCCTGCGGTAGGGGAAGCCTCTTATGGTGTCACCTCCGCCAAGGAAATAACGCTCGTATATAGGCGCCATATCACTGTCGCTCTGTCCAGCCAATCTGTCCACAACCCCGTATTTCACTCCCCCGTGCAAAACGAAGAGATCCTCGAGAAACGGATAGTAACCGGATGCCGACGCCTCTATCCGGTAGTAGACCTTGTCGGCGGCGTTCATCTCGCCCAGCAAAGCCAACCTGTAGCCGGATTTGGGATCGAGCAGGTTATCGCGGGTGTCGCGGGCGAGCAGGAGTGACGTGGTGCTGAGGAAATCCGTTCCCTCCTCTCCAGTGAAATATTTTGTGTTGTGGTCGTCTTCCATACGACGCACCCTTACCGCCTCGAGTCTATGGCCCACCGTGAAGCTGGTGAAGTCGTCGAAGAACCGCTTCGAGAGCGAAACGCTGCCGCCGGCGTGCGACTCGTCCCAGTTCTCGTAGAATCTACTGCGGTAGTAGCCGTCGACTTTCAAAGAAAGCGGCATGTCGAAGAGCCAAGGTTCGGTGAAAGAAATCAAAAACGAGTTGATTTCGAATCCACCGTTGAATCTGAGGACGAATCTCTGGCCACCGCCCATAAAATAGTTTTTCGGGGCGAACAGGTCAAAGTTGTCTAGTTTCAATTCGAGAGAACCTCCGAAGCTGTCCTCGCTGGAATATCCGGCGCCGATTGTAAAGCTGGCCGTCTTTTTCTCCTCGACTTTAATCTCGACGTCCTTCTCTCCGGGATTGGAGGTGCTTGTCGTGACGATCGTCACCTTTTTGAAATATCCCATTCCAACCAATCTGGCCCTGGCGGCTGTCAACAGGTCGTTGTCCACGGGCTGGCCCGGCTGCATCGGCAGCTCTCGTCTTATGACCTTGTCTTTGGTCACGTGGTTTCCCGAAATGTTTATGTCTCTGATTTTATATTGGCGGCCTTCGGTTATCGCATAATTCACATCGACGGTGTGGTTCGCGAAATTAGGTGATCGTTCGGAAACGCAGTCGAAATCGGCATAGCCGAGTCTGTAGTATTTCGCTCCGATGGCGCGGACATCTCTTTGTTGAAGCGAGTAGTCGAAGAATTTCCCCTTTCTCATTTTAAGGAGTGGCAGAAGTTCTTCCGAAGGGAACCTTTCGTTTCCGGTTATCGTGACATTCTCCACGATGTAGGGTTTGCCCTCCTCCAAGTGGAATGTGACATCCACGTATTCCGGATCGCCCGCGAGCGGTTTCAGGTCAACCTTCGTCACTCGGAAATCAAGGTAGCCCTTGGTCCAATACAAATTGCGCAATCTGATCTTGTCGTCATCGAGCGCGGCTTTGTCGTACAATCCCAAGTTGAGTATCCAGCTCAAATAGGAGTGTTTCGTTTGAATGGCGTTCTGAAGCGTCATATTGAAAAAGACGGTGTTCCCGACGAAATCGACGGAATTGACTTTCAATCTGAGATGTTCATTAATCTTGAAGACCAGGTCCACCTGTCCTCCGCCAACGTCTTTCGTTATCGGGGTTATGGTGGTCTCATAGTACCCTTCATCGAAATAGAACTCGCGGAGAATCGAGAGGGAATCTTTGAGTTTTTTGTCGTTCAAGGGCATTCCCGGCTCCAGAGTGACTCTTTCACGGAGCTTGGGGTCTTTGAATTTTTTGTTCCCCTCGAAAAGTATGTCCCGGATTCTGGGTTTCGACCGTGTCTTGTATACGATGTCCACCCTTCCGTCGGGAGCCCGCTCCACATCCGCCTTGACTTGCTGGAAATAGCCGGTTCCATATAGTCTTTTGACATCGTCGTCAAGTGTTTTTTTGACGAATTCGTCGCCTTCGCGCATCTGAAGGTTGTACTTCAGCATTTTTGTGGAAAACTCATATCCGGTCTGTTCGAATATGATTCGTCTGACATCCTCCGCGGCAAGCCTGGACGCGCATGCCGCGAACAGGAACAACGCGAACGCCAATCCCGCTAAAGATGTCGGAAAAGATTTCCGAGCGAAATAACCAGTCATAAACCCAATTCCCTTGTTGAGAAGAAGTAGTCCATAAGCGCCCAAAAAAGGCAACGAAACCGCAAAATATAGCATTGCGTCGTAAAAAGTAAAACTAAAAACAGTTTTTTGTGTGATAAAAACCGACGGAGTTCACCGACGCATGATCGTGGAATATGAGCCAAATGGGCCTTATGGGACATATGAGGAACGCCTGGCGCGCCCCGCCTCCGTTTCTTCGATTCTTCCCGTCTTCAAATCTTCGCGTCTTCGTGCCTTTGTGGTTTTCCCCGCTTGCTCATCGGCACATTATTTGTCTCATCATACCTTCCGCTCATAATAGGATGCCGCGCGGTCGTTCAGACTTTTGCAATTGGCTCTGAATTTATTATTTTACGGTACTGGAGTATTTCGACTTGCATTGGCAAGTGTTCGCGGATAGATTATTTTCGCTTGGATTCGTGAAAGTCCAGCGGAGGAGAAACGAGAATGAAATACAGACGCTTCGGCAGAACGGAATTGAAAATGCCAGTGTTGACATGCGGGGGGATGAGATTCAATCAAACGTGGGAGCAGTTGCCTTTTAGCGAGGTTTCCGCAGGGTCGCAGAGGAATCTCGAGGAGATTCTGGACACCGCGTTCGCTTTGGGAATAAATCATTTCGAAACCGCCCGGGGCTACGGAACCAGCGAAGTCCAGTTGGGAGCCGCGCTGCCTCGTCTTCCGCGCTCGGAAATAATCGTCCAAACGAAAATTCCACCAAAAGATACCGTGGAGGAATTCGAGGAGACGCTGCGCCTCTCTTTCGACAACCTCAAAATCGACTACGCAGACCTTATCGCCATTCACGGAATCAACAGCGAGGCATCCGTCGAGAAATCGTTGCGTTGTCTGGAAGTCCTCGAGAAATGGAAAAGCGACGGGCGGATCCGCCATATCGGCTTCTC
>JAADHT010000295.1:6430-9536 GCA_013151705.1 Kiritimatiellota bacterium
CTTAAAATGATCGCGACCGACAGATTCGACTACGTGAATCTGCACTACTACTACATCGCCAGAAAGAGCGCGCTAGCCGTCAAGGCGGCCAGACGGCGCGACATGGGCGTGTTCATTATCAGTCCGAACGACAAAGGCGGCAAACTCTACGACCCGCCGGCGAAACTCCGCTCTCTCACCGCTCCTTTTTCGCCGATGCGGTTCAACGATTTGTTCTGTCTATCCACCCCGGGTGTCCACACCTTGAGCGTCGGCGCGGCGAAACCATCCGATTTCGACGAGCACATCGCCATATTGGACAATTTGAACGACGACGGCGAATTGACGGCGGAAACACGCTCCGCGGTCGATGAGATCATCGGGCGTTTGGATTCGGAGATGGCCGAGCGGCTCGGAGCGGTTTGGTTCGCGCGCTCTTTGGACAAATTGCCCGAATTCCGCGAAACGCCCGGGCGAATCAACATTCCGGTAATCATTCGCCTGTGGAATCTGGCGAAGGGACTCGATATGCTTGAATACGCTAAAATGCGCTACAATCTCCTCGGCGACGGCGGCGATTGGTTCCCCGGCGAGAACGCCGCTTCGGCCGCGGAACTCGCGGACGATATCACAAAATTCTTGGAAACCAGCGGATCGCCGTTCCCGGAAAGGATAGTGGACGCGCTGAAAGACGCGCACCCGCTTTTGGCGAATCCGGACAAGAAGTGATTCTATTCACAAATCTTTTTTTTGTTAGCGCGCGGTTAGTGAACGTTGGTGATTGAAAATATTTTAATCTTCTCCTCAGCTTGAGTTTGTTCGCACGCGCTTGATATTCGTGCGGATATTCCGACCGAACAATACCCGCGGAACTCGCGGAAAACACTAGCGGAGGCGAATGCCGCGCCGTTTGGAAAGACACCAAGGCCTTGACAAAAATCCGAAGTTTTTCCGTGATGTTGGAAATCATCCACAACGACTATGCTGGCGGGGTTTCCAAATCGGACTTCATAGCTGAAATTTCCCTTTTCGAGCACCACCTGGCTAGCGAGGAGGAGGATTCGCGGTTCCAGGCGTTGTTGAACCGTTTTGAGCGCCCGATTCGGAAAAAGAGTTGAAACTCGAGTATCGCATGCTAGATTCCCGTCCGTCGAGTTTTTTTCGAGAAAAATGGTTTTCATAGTGTTCTCGGGCAATAATACAGACGTTTGACACGTTCTACAGGTGGTGTTGATGAAAGTTTCTTTGTTGAAGAGTAAAATACATAAGGCGCGCATTACCGAATGCGAAATAGATTACGAGGGTAGTTTGGAGATAAACTCCGACTATATGGATATCGTCGGAATTAGGCCGTACGAGAAGATCCTGGTTGTGAATTCAACCAACGGAGAACGATTGGAGACATACGCCATACCAGGCCCCGCTGGCGCTCCGGAATTCAAACTCAACGGAGCGGCGGCGAGAAAAGGAGCGGTCGGAGATACGATAATTGTGATGTCCTTCGGACTTTACGAAGAATCGGAAGCTGAAAACCGGAAACCTCGAATCATGGTCTTGGACGAGAAGAATCAAATTGTGGCCAAAAAAGGATCGCTGGCGGAATAATGCGGGAGTCGATCGTGAAAAAGCTACCTGTAGACACGAAAATCGAAAGGCGTGGCGAATGCGAATCAGGTCAGGCCATGACCGAATACATAACAATGGTCGCGATTTTCCTGGGCGTGGCGTTGATGTTGATCGTTTTGCTCGACGCCTTTTCGGAGTACGGATGGAGGTTGTTGAGTCTTGTGGGAATGGATTATCCGTAAATAATCCGAGTACGGATTATTTGTTATTTTTATTGTAGGACAAAATAGGAGGAAGGATTATGAGAACGAGAAGAAGAGGAGAAAAGGGACAGGGAATGGTGGAATACATCATCATCATCGTCATCGTGGCCTTGGCGGCTTTGACCGTTATGGGGATCTTCAGTGACAGACTCCGCGCTTTGATAGCGGGCGCCGCCTCGACGCTTGGCTCCCAAAATGCTGAAGATGCGTATAATGAGAAAAACGCTATGAACATACTGCAAAGCATGGATGAGGGCGGACTCGGCGATTGATCGCCGTGGGTTCCACGCGGTTCGCCGCGCTTGGTTTCGTTCCGAATCGACAATGCGCGCCAAGTGACAACAGAAGTTATTGATTTCCCCTTCACTTTTGGCATCCCGTCGGATTCCCATATGAAAGTGGGGGGCTGGTTTGGCGCTTCGATGGATCCCGGTTCACGCCGGAAGCGATTCCTTGTTCATCAGTGAAATCCGTGGCGGAAACTAAAACTGGACAGTTGTTTACGAAGAAGTATAGAGGACGGATTGGGGTTTAATATGCGAAACACTTCAAAAAGAATCAAACGCGTTCCCGGACACGGTGAATCGGGACAGGCCATCATAGAGAGTCTGTTCACGATGATCGTCCTCTGCATCCTTCTGTTCGGACTTCTCCAAGTGTTCCAGATAGCCGTGGCCAGTCTAATGACATCCTATTCGGCGTTCACGGCGAATAGATCCTATATGGTGGGTTTCAGCGCCGACGACGGCCCCTGGTGGAGAGAGCTCGTGCACAAATCCGCGAGAGTAGCGGCGATCGGCGCCTCCGGCAAACGCATTTTCCCCGTGGGAAGCAACGAAACGGAGACAGCTATAATCAAGAGATACCTGGAGGACACCGACCAGTGGCTCGAATATGAATACTGGGGCGGAAAGAACGAATACGACAGCCAATATTATCGATGCGACGTGGAGCCGCCATCGACCTATATCGGCTACCGCAACACCACCGACCCGGCGACCGGCATCGCCACTATGACGGTCTCCTTCAGAAACTACCCCTTCGCCATAATGGATCTGATGGATCCGGACCGCGTCTGGTTCGACACGGTGGAGAGCTCGCGCGACATCTCCCATTCCGCGTCCCTCTATGATCATGCTGTGGATTTCATGATTGAGGAGTAGCGAGAACAGCGGGCGGAGAGGAGTTCTGAAGTTCTGGAGTTCTGGAGTGCTTGAGTGCTTGAATTTAGAAATGCTAATTTAGAATTTAGAATTTAGAAAACGGGAAGAGGGGAAGTTCTGGAGTGGAAAAAAGTA
>JAADHT010000109.1 GCA_013151705.1 Kiritimatiellota bacterium
TGCCGACGCGGACGAGCGCCGGATTTGGCCCGCGATTTGAGGATGAATACCCTCGGCGGTCTTCATACTCGATTCACTGGCTGAAGCGCGTTGAGTAAAGGTTCCCTGAAATTGAAAATTCAATATTTATCCATCCATCCGCCGCGTCGGATTGGATATTTGGTAGCGGCTTTGCCGTATTGTTGGATTGGAGTTGCGAATCGCTCGATTTGAAGTACAGTACGGAGCCCAAGTCGCGCGAGCCTGAGCGACTCGCGTCGCTAGCGCGTTAGATGGCTGAATTCATGTTGATGATAAGGATCTGAGTGTTATGAGATTTTTCAATTTGAGATTGGAGGAGTTCCTGCGGGTGCCCAGAAAAGTGATTTTGCCCCTCTTGGTGGTCGGATTGACCGTCAATCTTGTCCTGGGTTACGACGTATACGCCAAATCCACCGCGAACGCGCCTGACGACGATGGTTGCGAGGCGGTCTCGCTGCTGATGAACGTGATGCAGTTGCTCCGCGAGAAATACGTAGACCGCGATCAAGTCAAATACGACAAACTTATCGGCAACGCGATCAACGGAATGGTTCGCGGCCTCGATCCATTCAGCGCCTACCTGTCGCCGAGAAACTACAAACGAATGATCAACGAAACGGAAGGCGTCGGATTCGGCGGCATCGGCATACGCATCGAAGTGAAGAAAGGAAAGTTGATCATAGTCGCTCCAATTCAGGATTCCCCCGCCTACAAAGCCGGCGTGAAACCGGATGACATAGTGATGGCTATCGATGGCACGCCGACGGCGGCGTTGTCACGCTTGGAATGCGTTAAACTTTTGAAAGGTCCGGTCGGAGCTCCGGTCACGCTCACTATCTATCGCACTGCGGAGAAACTCACCAAAGACATAAATATAGTGAGATCCATCATTTCCCCGGAAACAGTTAAATACAGAGCCTTGGAAAATGGATTGGGGTATGTGAAAATAACTCTTTTCACACGTCCGACCGCCGAGGATCTGGACAAGGCGCTCGACTATTTGAAGAAAAAGAAAATCAACGCTCTCATCCTGGATCTCAGGGGAAATCCGGGCGGACTCCTGGAATCCGCGGTCGAAGTCGCTAGTAGATTCATTCCCGAGGAGAAACTAATCGTTTACACGGAGGGTCGCTTAAAATCCCGCAAAAAAAGATTTCTCTCGCTCGATTGCCCGAAAACATTGGACATGCCGATCGCGATACTGGTGAACGGTAACACCGCCAGTTCAGCGGAGATAGTCTCGGGATGTCTCCAAGACTATAAAAGAGCGGCGCTCATCGGCGAACGAACTTTCGGCAAAGGATGCGTCCAGTCGATCGTGCCTCTCCCCAACCAACGGGCGGTGAGATTCACGACGGCCAACTACTACGCCCCGGCAAAACGCGTCATACAGGGACGCGGTTTGAAACCGGATGTGGAAGTTCCCATCGCCAGGAGCACCGCCATCAAGCTCTACTCGCAATCTCTGGCGCATCCCGGGGAGGTACTCCCGGAGAAACTGGGGGCAACCAAAGATGTCCAACTTGAACGCGCGATCGAAATACTCAAAGGTATTCGAATTTTCAAAAAAGCGGAGAAGACCGGTGAATGAGGTTTAAGACGGAATATAAATGAGCGACAACAAAACATCCGGAAAACGAAAAAAAGACTATGTGACGCGGCTGGCCTTCGGCCTGTTCGGATTCATCATACTGTTCGAGCTGCTTATCGTCACATGGCTTCCGAGGCAACTTATGAACGAGAAGGTTTGGGAACGAGATATCGCCTATCAGGAAATGGCGGCCCTCGAGGATTTCCTGCGGCGCTTCATCAAGGGAGACTTGAAATACAAAAACAAATGGCAGGAGGGAGAGGCTTACATGGCCCTCGACTGTCTGAACGAGTACGCGAAATACATGAGAGTCCATCGGAGCGATATGAGCAGAGAGCAAATCCGAGAGGTGTATGAGAAACTTAGAGCCTTCGAACGCAGATACAACGAATGGGGCGATGAAAAATATTCCGTGGGATTCGAAAAACTGGACGTGGATCCGGTTTTGAAGATACTGGAGGTGAAATTCAAGGAAAATGAGCGGAAATATTCAAAAAAACAGGGTTTCTGAAATACTGGATTCCTTCAAGGACAAGCGAATCGCGGTGGTCGGCGACATGATTCTCGACGTCTATATCTGGGGCGACGCCAAACGTATTTCGCAAGAGGCTCCGGTGCCGGTCGTCAGCGTGCGCCGCCGCACCGAACGTCTCGGAGGCGCCGCCAACGTGCTCTGCAACATCGCGGCTCTGGGTGGAACGGCCGTCGCTTGCGGGTTGACCGGCGATGACGCGGACGCCGGCCACATTGCTCGGTTGATGAACGAGAACGCGATTGAAAGCGCGGCGTTGTTCGCCGACCAGTCGCGGCCGACCACGCGCAAAACCAGGGTCATAGCCGCTTCACAGCAACTCGTGAGAATCGACAACGAGGAGACTTCGGACGCCTCCCGCGAACTTCGCGGAAAAATCATCGACGGAATATCCGCGATGATCTCGGACAATGAATTGGACGCCGTCATATTGGAGGATTACGCGAAAGGACTGTTGGATTCGGACATGGCCGCCGAAATAACTGAGATCGCTAAAAAATTCAACGTTCCCGTGGCTTTGGACCCGCACCCCGGGCATCCTCTCGACATATCGGGCATATCGATAATGACGCCGAACCGTTCCGAGGCGTGCGGCCTGGCCCGTGTTTTCCGCTCGGAAACCGCGAACCCCGACGACAGGATGCTGGAACTCGAGAAAGTGGCCGGAATAATCCAGGACAAATGGAATCCTGATCACCTGCTCATCACTCTCGGAGCCGACGGAATGGCGCTTTTCTCGCGCGGAGCCCCCAAAGTGGTCATCCCGACGATGGCTATGGAGGTGTTCGACGTCTCTGGCGCCGGCGACACAGTTATCGCCGCCTTCACCATGTCCATCGTATCCGGAGCGTCTCCGCTCGAAGCCGCGAAAATCGCGAATCATGCCGCCGGAGCGGTAGTGGCCAAAATCGGCACGGTCTCCGTCACGCCGGATGAAATCCTCGCCACCATCGAAGAATGACGCCCGGATCTAAAACCTGCTGCGTCATTCCCGTATTCAACCATTCGGCGACTCTCCGCTCGGTCGTCGAAAAGATCGCATGCGTTCTTGACGACATCGCCGTCGTTGACGATGGATCGACGGACGCCGACATCGCCGAAACGTTGGCCGGTCTGCCCGTCGCGCTGCTCGAACACGGAAAAAACCTGGGTAAAGGCGCGGCCTTGAGAACCGGTGCGAAGTTCGCGGTCGAGCGCGGATGCCTAAACGTGATAACAATCGACGCCGATGGTCAGCATGATCCGATGGACATTCCGAATTTTCTCGCTCTTCTCTCCGACTCCGCGGATACAATAATCGTCGGCGAGCGCGATTTCTCCAACGCCGTGGTGCCGTTCGGAAGCAGATTCGGCCGGAAATTCTCGGATTTCTGGGTGCGTTTGGAAACTGGACTGCCCATAATGGACTCGCAAAGCGGATTTCGAGCCTATCCGGCGAAGTTCCTGGCCGAATTCGAAGCCCTTTTCAAAACCTACGCGTTTGAAACGGAAGTGCTGGTGCGGGGCGCTTGGAGTGGATACGAAATTAAAAGCGTCGGAATTTCGGTCAGCTACTCCCCGGAAGGAAGAGCGCGGATATCACATTTCAACCCTTGGAAAGACAATCTCCGCCTCTCCCTCCTCCACTCGAGACTCGTCGCCGAACGTCTGGCATCCATTTTCACCCGAAGAAAATAAAAGTCGAACATCCAACCTCCGATATCGACTCGAAACACGAAATAAACCAAGAGATGTAATAATTTTGAATTTGTTGTTAAACCTTTTCCTTCGTCAAAAACGAATTTATGTTGATCCTCAGAGCTTTTTTCCGTTTTCATCAGCCGCCGGCGACAAACGTGAAGAGGTCGACCGAGTCGCCCTCTTTGAAGCTGATAGTTTCGAAGTCGTCCAATGTCAACGCCTCGCCGTTCACGGAGACGAGCGTCTTTTCGGCGGGGATTGACATATGGCGCAGCAACTCTGCGACCGTAATGCCGTCCGAAACGATTCGCTCTTTTTCATTGACTTTGATTTTCATGCGAGGATATTCCCTTTGAAGCCCGCGGCCGGAACCGCGGAAACCCGTTGCTATTTGTTCTTTCAATTTTGAATTTGAACGTCGAATACGCCAAGCGTGTTTGCCCGCCTATGGCTGGTTGAATGTTCGACGTTCGTTTTCCTTCGGAGAACTAATCAGGCCGTGGTCCTCAAACATCCAGTCGGACATTTCGCCGTTTCGATGACATCCTTCGAGGGCGGGTTGTCGTAGTTGACGTCCACAAGGAATCCGTTGACGGTCATCTGTCCCTCATCAGCGGCCTTCACGCATTTTCTGCACCCTATGCAGGGGACGGAGCAGACCTTTTTCTTGACGGGGCCTTTTTCGGGAGAGCTGCAGAAAATATGGACTTCAGCGTCCGCCGGCACGAGCTTGATGAGGTTCCTGGGACACGCTTCGACGCATTTTCCGCACCCGACGCAAAGCTCGGGATGAACGATCGCCAAACCGTCGCGCATCTCTATCGCGTCGAACGGACAGGCTCGTGCGCAGGTCGCGAATCCCAGGCAGCCGTATGCACATCCTTTGTCGCCACCGGCGACGGCGGCGGCCGATTTGCAATCCTTCACGCCATTGTATTTGGCGGCGCGTTTCGCTGCGTTGTCGTCGCCGCCGCAGAGAATGACAGCCACCTTGCGGTTTTCGCCGCCAGCGGATTTGCCGAGCAATTCCGCGATTTTAGCGGAGTTCTCCGAGGAGTTGACGGGACAACATGATGGTTCGGAATCGCCGGCGACTACCGCTTTTGCGAAGTCCGAGCACCCGGCGAAGCCACAACCCCCGCAGTTAGCTCCGGGAAGAAGCTCCTCCACCGATTCTATTCTAGGGTCGGTCTCCACAGCGAAGAGCTTCGCCACGAAACCGATGACCAACCCCAGAATCAAGCCTATTACGGCTATCACCACCACTGCGAAAACCGCTATTTCCATTTTTCCATTTCCCTCGAATCACACTTTCAACCATTTCTCGTCTATATTCGAAACCTTCCAATATCCCTCCGCCATGTAGATGGCGTCGAGAATGGAGCATCTGGCCATTGCCTCGATCACGGGATAGATTCTCGGAAGAAGACTCGGGTCGCGGCGCGTTATCGGCTCCAGAACGACATCTTTCATCTCTTTCATATTTACCGTATGCTGCGGCACGGAAACCGTGGGAGTGGCTTTGACGACGCATTTTACGCGGATCTCCTCGCCATTGGATATACCTCCTAGAATCCCGCCGCAGTTGTTTGTCTTGAATCTGACACGTCCGGTCTCCTCGTCAACATAGGCCTCGTCGTTGGATTGCGAGCCCAACATGGTGGCATGTTGGAATCCTGCTCCGAATTCGATGCCTTTTATGGCGCCTATCGAGCAGAGTCCGTGCGCTAGCATCGCGCTTATTTTATCGAAAACAGGCTCGCCGAGCCCGGCCGGCGCGTTTTTGATTATCAATTCCACCACTCCGGCGGCCGTGTCGCCCTCCTCTTTAATCCGCATCACGTCAGCTTCCATTTTTTCGGCCGCGGCCAGATCCGGACAGTTGATGGCGTTTTTGCGGTAGTTCTCTTTAGCGGTTGCGTATGAAACGGGTGTTTCCGCCTTGATGCCGTTGGATTCCACGGTGTAGGCGATGACGTCTATCCCCATTTTGTCCAAAACCGCTTTAGCCACGGCTCCACCAGCCACTCTGCCGGCGGTTTCGCGTCCGCTGGCCCTGCCGGCGCCAACCCAGTCTCCCCGATCACCGTATTTTTTGAAGAAACCGTATTCGGCGTGCCCGGGGCGGATTTCGTCCTTGTAGTCGCGGTACTGCTGGATGTGGATGTCTTGAATGTCGTTGTTGGGAATGACTATTCCGACCGGGGCCCCGGTGGTGAGCTGGTCTTCCATAACTCCCGAGAAAATGAAAGTTTTGTCTTTTTCAAGGCGGGGGGAATCCAACGGAGTTTGACCAGGTTTGCGTTTGTCGAGCTCGTGTTGGATCATATCGGCTGTGAGTTTTATACCCGGTGGCACGCCGTCGACGATGGCCATCAGACCGCCGAAAAGCTGTTCCGGGATGGGAAGCTCTTTCCTGAATCCGCCGGCGTACGACTCGCCGCAAGTTGTAACGCGAAAAATTCTTCCGAAAGTGTTGCCTAGCATAGATAACTCCTTGTTTTAAAATCCCAACACTATTGAGCCAATCGCAAAGGTCTGAGCGAGCCGTGTAGCGAGCGGAAGACGCGCCTCATCCGTCGCA
>JAADHT010000104.1 GCA_013151705.1 Kiritimatiellota bacterium
AATGATTATCAAACAACGAGAGTAAAAAAATGACAAAAGAAGAGAGCATAAAAGTATTTGAAGAGAGTAAGATCAGAACTCTCTGGGACAGTGATGCTGAAAAATGGTATATTTCCATTGTCGATGTAATTGCTGTTTTGACTGAAAGCACGAACCCTCAAGTGTATTGGAGAGTGCTTAAAAAAAAGGTTGGCCGATGAAGGGAATGAAACCGTTACAAATTGTAACGGGTTGAAAATGCGGGCGGCTGACGGAAAAATGCGAATGACGGATGTCGCTGATACAGGGTGGTAATGTCGCTAAAGTGGCAAGAGAGGAACTCGAATCAAAAACCGGACAAAAAGTCGTTACTTCATTAAACGCAAAAACATTTTTGGAAGAGAAAAAAATAAAACAAATTGATAATGATGATTAAGAAAAAGTAGAATAATGATTATAAAAGAATAATATTTTAAAGAATCCAGCCACGAATGAACACGAATGAAACACGAATAAGATTTTTCGCGGCTTCCGCGAAAAAAACATTAGTGAAAATTAGTGTCCATTCGCGGCTAAAAAAAGGAATTTAAAAATGACTGAAAACAACGATATAACAAAGAACTTCAACGCATAGTGCCTCATTCCCCCAGTTTGAAGAGATTGTATCCTTTCTCCGCCCAGACAAGCTTGATCTCGCCTTTGGCCGCGAGTTTCGCGAGCGCCGCCGCGAATTCCGCGGCTCCGCGCGCGTCGTCCTTCGTGAAATCCGGATTGGCTGGAGAGCCACCGAACAATAGAAAATCGATTTTGGATAATCGCGATTTTTTCAGCAACAGCTCCGGAGACAGCGGAAGAGGAGTGAACAACGCCCCTTGAAAACAAGGTGTGGCGATTATATGCGGACGGGGGCAATAAAGTCCTCTGCGCTCGAAGACCATCGCGATTCTAGCGGATACGGGAGTTTTGAGGGCCAATGCCTTCATCGCATCGATGTATCCGTCGTCGCGGAGAGCTTTTTTCAGGTAGCCCTCGTTTGTCAGACGCAGCAGAAAATGCCTTTTCCAGCCATAATAATAGTGTTTGGCGACAGGAATATCAACGGAGATGGCCGCGACCGCGCACAATAAAATCAATCCAGAGCAGCGCAATCTCCCAGGCAACCATCTCATGGCCCGGAAACCCGCGAGAATCGCGAGAATCAACAGCGGAAGAACGAATCTGGATTGCTGGGCGGTGAGGTACCAGAAAAGCAGATACGCGGAGAAAGCCGCCGGCATCCACAAACACCGCGCCGTACCGGCATCGCCTATGATTCGCCGTCGAGCCCAAACAGCCAAAAACAACGCCAGGCAGAACGGAAGTTGCCACCCAACCACAATAGCGTCGTAAAGGTCCCCCCGAAACGCCAATGTCACGGGAGCCGCCAGAAAACCCGTCAATCCATGTGTCCCGAATCGCTCCGCCAGCAGGTGATGCTGCCGCGAGACAAGCAGAGCGGCCGGATCGTGGGTGAACCATTCGGCGAAATAGGGGTGGAACGGGTTTCCGGTTTGAATCCAGGGACGCAGATAAAACGGCGCCGCGAAAAGTCCGACCACAAGCGTCAATATAATAAAAACGGGAAGAACACTCTTGACGCGGAGCGCCGGGCAAGTTGAATCCCGCTTGTCGAACAACGCGTCGTCCGCCTCTGGCACACAAGCGTCTCCTTCTCTTTGCAACAACGCCTTTCGGCTAGTCATTGAATCCAAAAACCAAATTCCGACCACGACGACGGGAATTATGACGCCTGAAAGCTTCACCGCCGCGGCTCCGCCGGCTAGAATTCCGACGCTGATAATTCGCGGGACGTCAAGTCCGACGCGGGTGCCCTTCGAGCGAATATAACGGATGGCTAGCAACGCCGCTGTGAAATCCAACGCGATGAAGGATTCAACATAAGTTTCACGGGCAAGAGCGAGAAACAAGGGGGAAACCGCGAGAACGGCGGTGCCGACCAAGGCGAAAAACCGGTTGGCGTACCGCCTCAACAACAACCAGAAGGAAAAAAGCAGAAAAAGGCAGACGCTCAGGTTGAGGAGTCTGGGAAACAACACTCCACCCATCGCGATTCCATTTGCGAACAATATCTCCACAAGCGAAGGAAACCCCGAATATGGATTGTCGGGAAAAACTTTCAGCGAGCCTATCCGCGACCACCTCATCGGAATCTCCACGTGATAGGTGAGCTCGTCCCAACCGAAGGGATAACAAAGCGCCGATCCCAAAGCCACCAGAAAAAAAAGAGTGGCTAAAACAAAAAATAATCGATGCCCGCGCAACAGAGTTTTAACGTCGTCCGGAAAAGCTATTCTGGAACGATTTAAAAGCGCAGACGAGCAAGCCGCGAGGATAGCGGCAACCGGCAAAGTCCAACTAGCGACCGCCTTCAACAATCCTATAGAGCCTAAAGCTAGATACGACAAGCCCAAAAGATTCAAGCCAATCGCGAAATTAGCGGCGAGAGCCGGCAAGGGATGCCTGTAGGAGACGCGCGCGATGAATCGCGAAAACAACCACCCCGCCGACACCGCTCCGCAAACCATGACGAACATAGCGAGCAAAGCGGTTGGTATTCCACCATTCAAACCGTTCAAGAATCGCTCCAATTGAAAATTCCTCTTGATGGACACTGTTCGAAAAGGCTCTAATCTAGCATGTTTCGTCAGGATTGCATCGAGGACGCGGCGGCAGTTCGCAGTCGCGCATTGAAAAACGGAAAAACAGGGCTATCCTACTGGTTCGTCAAGTTCTCCGCGTCGGCTCCACGGTCTTGAACGCCGTTCGGAGGCGCTATCGTGGAAACTCGCTTCCAAATTTGTTTTTCATTATGCGACGAGTGAAACTATGAAACGGCACGGTTTTCTGAAAACTTTCATTTCGGTTTGTTCCGGCACGGAGATCTTTCCGACGATAGCCTCGTTCCCGTTGATCAAAGCCATCGGTCATTTGATTCTCCTGTCGCTTGTCTGCGCGTCCGCCAATATCGCGATGAGATACCATCCGTTCAACGTGGAGTTCGAAAAAGTTTGTGGAGAACTACAGAACAAGTTCGGAGATTTGAGCTACACGGCGGCCGGAGTCGTCCCCGAGCGCTCCCCTGAAAAACCGGAGTCTATCGTGTTTGATGATCTAAGAGTGGACTATTTCCCGGCTTTGAAGGATTTGGCCGAGTTCAAACCAGGCGACGATTGCGGAGGCGGCATCGTATGGACGCCGCGCTCGATCATCCTTTGGGACAAGACCGACGACAAGGCCGTTCCATTGATTCCGTTGATAGTGCCCACCTTCGTGGACAAAACCTCTTTAAAAGAGGCCTTCGATTTTTATTGGACGCGGATGTCGGCTCAATCGGATTCGAAGTCCACGCTTCAAACATTCGCCAAGCTGTATGAGATTCCGTCATCCCAACCCATTCTGAACGACTCCACCAGTTTCAGGAACTTTCAATCAAATATTCTGAGCGTTCCTCTGCGCGTGCCGACACTATATATTTTATATCTCGCGTCCGAAATGCTGGTGAACATCCTTTTGATATCGCCGATGTACATTTTGGTTTTTACTATGTTCTCATCGTTGTTGGGCAAATCGGACATGTTGGGATTGAGTTTTCGCAAACTGTTCGTGATCGGCTTGTACACGGGAGTGCCCGGCACCGTGATAGCGGCGCTCTACACGATTTTGCAACTTCCATATTTGGATTTCCAAAGCGTGTTCCTCATCGCGTATCTCGTGTATTCGTTTCCCGTGTTTAATAGATTGAGGCGTGAATTCGTCAAAGAAAACTCCGGAGATCACTCTTGAACGCCATATTGTGAAAAACCATGATGCCGCATGCCAACGCTGGAGGGAACGACAATCCGCGGAAGTAGCGGAAGCGGACAAGCGACCACGCACATTTAATTTTCTCCTGAATCCGTGAGAAAATAGCTTGAACAACTCAACAAGAGGCTCCGATATGGATGGAACAAACGCGGTTAATTTCATTGATTTTCTCGCTAAAGGCAACATTATCTGCAATTCGACGGATCCCGATTGCGCCTCGGTTATCGCGTCACTGGCGGAACGCCTATGCGACAACACGGCGGGATTGGATAAACAGGAAGTCGTGGAAGCGGTGATGGCCCGGGAGAAATTGTTTCCAACGGTAATGGCATCCGGCTTGGCGATACCGCATGCGAGAATGGAAAATGTGGACAATCTTCTTGTGGCTTTGGCCATCTCTCCCGATGGAATCTCCTTCAACGCTCCGGATATGCCGCCGGTGAAAGTCGTCGCAATGCTTTTGACGCCGAAAAACGATCCAGGGCTCCATCTTCAAGTGCTCGCCGCTTTGGCGAAGGATTTCCAGGATCCGGACGCCATTGACAAAGTCGCCGCTATTAAAACGCCTGAAGAGGTGTTGAGTTTTTTCAAACAGGCGAGCATTGATATTTCAGATTACATCAAAGCCAAGGACGTGATGGATAAAAATCCATTGACTCTCGATGAAAGCGACACTTTGAGCAAGGCGATTGAGACATTTTCGGTAAACCAAGTCCAAACAGTTCCGGTGATCGACAGGGACGGAGACCTTAGGGGCACCCTTTCTTTGCGCGATATTTTAAAATTCAGCTTGCCGGAGCATATACTTTGGATGGATGACCTGTCAACTATATACAGGTTCGAGCCTTTCGCCGAAATGCTCAAAGACGACAAAGAATCCAAACTCGCGGATTTCATGAGCGAGCAATTCGCATCGGTCGATGAGAGCGTTCCCGCCATTCAACTCGCGAAAATCTTTCTCATGGAGGGAAGCCAACAGATTATCGTGGTGAGGAACGGGAAATTGGCTGGGGTCGTCAAACTCAAGGATTTCGTCGCCAAACTGTTTTGGGAATAGCTGGACCCCGGAGGGTCTTCGAGGAGGGAATATGCACGGAGAAGGATCGGAAACGAATATTTCAACCCGCGATTTGATCAAAAGACTCGTGATTTTGCTCACCATCAGCGTGTCCGCCGGTTTTTGGGGAGCCAACACGATATTCAACACCACCCAAGCGACTGCTTGCGCCGTGTTTCTAGCGATCATTCTAGGCACGCTCTTTTTCTGGAATTTTCGGCTCGCCATCGCGTTCCTTGGGCTTTCCGTTCTGATTTGCTCGAATTCGATGGACATCCCGACATTCGTGAAGTCATCAGCCTTGGAGGTGATCCTCTTTCTTGTGGGAATGATGATTATCGTCGGCGCGTTGAGAGATATGGGATTGTTCACATGGATCGTGCAGCTTATCGTGTCGATGCCCAATGTGTCGGGAAGAAAATTCATCGTTTTGACATCAGTGGTGTCGGCGTTGCTGGCATGCGCCGTCGACGAGGTGACTTCGATCATTTTCATCTCCACGCTCATTTTCCAAGTGTGCGATCGATTGAAACTCAATCCGACACCATATATTCTGATTTGCGTGCTGTGCACGAATGTCGGCAGCGCCGGCACGATGATGGGGAATCCCGTCGGAATCTTCATCGGCACCAAAGCCGGATTCACGTTTGGAGACTTCATGGTGTGGTCGTTCCCGGTGATGCTGCTCGCGTTGGCCGCCACCGTCGCTTTGACGCTTTTTTACTTCCGCGAGGATTTGCGCAAATTCGACGTCAACCTGAAAGAGCGTTTGGATAGAAATCTAAGCTTGGCGCCCTCCGTTCAAGTGCCCTACAAACAAGGCTTGTTTTTTTTGGCTTTGACGGTGGCTTTGATAGCTTCGCACCACCAACTCGAGATAATCTTCGGCTTGGAGAAAAACAGCGTCCTTCTGATTGTCCCGTTGATCTGCTCCGGTGTCGTGATGATCATCAAACGAAACCGCGCGAGACATTATGTCGAACGAGAGGTTGACTGGTGGACTCTGCTTTTTTTCATGTTGCTTTTCGCTATCGCCGGCACAATCGAGCATACCCAAGTGGATCAAGTCGTAGCCGAACGACTCAGCGATTTCTGCGGGTCGAATCCGTTCACTTTGATTCCATTCATCATTGCCGTCACGGCGGTCGGTTCGGCTTTCGTCGACAATGTCATTTTCGTGGCCGCTTTCTCTCCGGTCATCGAGCAGCTTTCCACCTACACCAAAGACATGCCATTATGGTGGGCGCTATTGTTCGGAGCCTGTTTCGGCGGCAACATCACAATGATCGGCAGCACTGCCAACATCGTCGCTTTGGGAATGCTTGAAAAACATTCTCATATCCATATGAGATTTTTCGACTGGGTGAAAATAGGATTGATTTCCGCCATCGTCGCCTGCGGAATAGCTTGGGGAGCGCTGTCGCTTCTCTCTCCATATATGCCGGATAGATACGCGGAAGTCTCCTTCGCGGACTTTCGAGGCAAACGAGCCGAAC
>JAADHT010000146.1 GCA_013151705.1 Kiritimatiellota bacterium
CCGAAGGGCTGACGCGGTCGAACGCCGTCTTCAGCCTGCGATTTGAAGATGAAGACCACCGAGGGTATTCATCTTCAAATCGCGGGCCAAATCCGGCGCTCGTCCGCGTCAGCATGGCTGTGATACCTTTTCGAACAGGGTCTAGTTATATCCGAAAATTCAAACACACCCACGAATTGTGGCAAAACAAAACATTAGTCTAACCTGTTTGGGGAGTGTTGCAACGAACTAATTGAAAAACAATAATGCGGCGGGCCTTCATTTCCGCCCGAGAGTCCCATGCGACACCAACAGAGGGTTGAAAAATCTCGGTGGCCGCGACTCGCGGGATGCTTTCGCGTATCCATTCCGAGAGCCATTCATTCCACTTGACCACTATGAGTCCAGGTGTCGATCAACGGGATTTCGCTTGTGAATCGTATATGATTCGGCCTTTCGAGACTGTCAGTCGTTGCTTGTTTGTCTTCGAATCGAAAAAGGCTATGTCGGCCCAATATCCAGGCCTCAATTCTCCTCGGTTCTCCAAACCGACGCTCCGCGCCGGATTGATGGAGAGACACGCGGCGGCGGCGGTCCGCGTCATATGCGAGGCGTTGGCGAGTTGCGCCCAGCCATTTTCCAAAGTCTGGGTCGTTCCCGCTATAATCCCGTCATGAGTGGTCACTTTGCCGTCGTGCACTTGAATCTCGCACTCTCCCAAATGGTAGTCGCCATCAGACAAACCCGCTCCCTCGACAGCGTCGCTTACACCTATTATCCTGTGTTTCGGTTTCGAGCGGCAAGCCAACTCTATCATCCTGGGATGGATCAAAGCGGGATCGAGAATCAATTCGACATCAATTCTGTTGTCGACCAGGGCCATGGCGGTGAGACCGACCTCGCGCTGGTGCAATGGCGGCATTCCATTGAAGAGGTGGGTGCATCGGTTAGCGCCGGCATCTACCGCGCGGATGAACTCCCCCTCGTCGGCGACGCTATGCCCCATAGAGGCGACTATTCCATTTTCCCGGAGGAGTTCTATGAGTGGAACGGCGTTTTTCATTTCGGGCGCCAATGTCATTATCTTGATGGCCCCCGCCCCGGCGGCGACTATCTCTTTCGCCTCTCCTATGTCCACATTTCTTATATACTCTTTATTCTGGGCGCCATGTTTCAATGGATTGATGAAAGGACCTTCAATGTGAAGACCGACAATCTCAGCGCCATCTCCTCCAGATAGCGCGGGTTTGGAAAGAGCGGAAATGACGGAAAGCAGCTTCTTCGTATCGTTCGAGACGATCGTGGGAAGGAAGGCCGTGATCCCATGGGAGGCCAGAGTTTCGCACATTGACGATATGCCTCTCCCCTCCCCTTCATCCGCTTTCGAGGAATCAAAACCACCGGCCCCATGTATATGGGTGTCAATGAAACCTGGAGTGGCGTACACTCCTGGAAGGTCAATGAAGGTCAAATCCTCGTCTTTCGTGAATGCGGAAATCCCGCCAACCGCAAGCACTCGCTCGCCCTCGCAGAGAATTCCGGCGTTGTTCACTTGATCATGTGGAGTTAGACAGTAGTCAACGGAATAGAGCACTCTCTCCGGCAAAGCATTCTTTTGCAAATTCATTTTTCACCTCCTGAAAAAAAAACGTGAAAAATAATTTAGCGTACTATCAAAGGGTTACAACATATCTTTGATTTCTTTTCCAAAAATGGCTTGCCAAATCACAATTCCGCATTATTTTGAAATGTCTTCCCGCGGGGATTTGAGCCGGCCTGTTAATAACCTGTCGATAACTTTTCGATAACTACTGGCCAAAAGTCATATATCATTCGTGATATGCGTGATTGCGTCCGTGAAAGGATGTTTCGTTTATTTCCAGCGTTGAGGATGTTCGAACAGACCGCCCGAATTGCCGGCGGCAATGAAATTCAGCCTCATTTCAAGCGTGCCGGGTGAAGGAGTTGTGCCCTTCTCCCACTATTTGGGTTTTCGCTCGAGAAGAGGATTGAGTGTGAAGAAAAGTGATCGGGGCGCCGCGGGCGGGTCCGCTCTAGCCTAAGGGTGTTGATAATTTATCATTTTGAGACGGCAAGTGATGATTCAAGGGACTAAAGAAAGTAAAGAAACAACTGAATTAGCGATAATTTGGAAAGGCGCGCGCGAACACTTGAGAAAACTCTTGAACGAGGGAGCTTTCAACCAGTGGATCACACCGGTCGTTCCATTGTCGCTGAACGACGGCGAACTGCGTTTGGGAGTGTCAGACGAATTGTTTCAAGCTTGGCTCCAAGACAATTTCGGCGAAATGATCAAAACGGCGGCCAACGCTTTTACCGACAAAGACGTGAACGTGGTCTATGAAACCGGACACATGCGCGAAGATGAAGCGATCGAGGCCCCATCACGTTCAACTTCCAATCCAAAAAAACGCGACCGCGGGAACTCATCCACCAAGCGAAAAAACAAAAACCTGTCAATTCGCCACACTTTCGCGGATTTCGTGGTGGGGCCGGAAAACGAGTTCGCCGTCGCGGCGGCTATGAGCATATTGAAATCCGACGCGCCAAACCACGCCAACCCGCTTTTCATTTATGGCGGCACCGGACTCGGCAAAACCCATATCCTTCAAGCCGTGGCGAACGAGGCCATCGCCCTGGATCAAGACACCGTCGTGGAATACATCTCATGCGAGGAGTTCCTCAATCTCTACATAGACTCGATGCTGACAAAGAATCACGCCAGGTTCCGCAATCGGTTCCGCAAAGCCGACTACCTTCTTATCGACGACATTCACTTCATATCAAAAAAACCCGGTCTTCAGGAGGAGTTTTTCAACACTTTCAACAAATTGCACGGCGACGACAAAAAGATACTTCTCACCTCCGACCGCAGACCTTCGGAAATCAACCATCTCGAAGACCGTCTCGTTTCGAGATTCGATTCAGGCTTGACGGTGGACATACAACCTCCCGGTATCGAGACGAGACTGGCTGTGTTAAGGAAAAAGCAGGAAACCCAACTTGTGAAGTTCGACGATGAAACTCTCTTTTGCATCGCTTCGAACATACGCTCTAACGTGAGGCGGCTCGAAGGCGCGCTCGCCAGACTTCTAACACATGTCTCCATCAAAGGCGGCTCTTTGACACTGGACGACGCTGAACGAATACTCGCGCCTATGATAGAAGACGAGTCGGCTACGCCGATCACGATAGAAACGATCCAAAAACGGGTCGCTGAGCATTTCGATGTTAGAGTCAGCGACTTGACTGGCCCCAAACGGCCCCGCAATATAGCTGTTCCGAGAATGATGGCCATGTATTTCTCAAGACGCATGACTGATAAATCCCTGCCTGAAATTGGTGTTTGTTTCGGACGCACACACGCCACGGTTCTCCATGCCGTCAACACGATAGGCAAAAAGAAATCGCAGGATCCCGGCATCAAGACCACTTTGAGCATTCTCGAGCGCAAGCTCGAAAACGAGCCGAAAACCAATTGAAGCGAGGGGTATGGAGAAGTTTCGCTTCCGCTTGATTTCAAACAATGATAGACTACCACACGCACACGCCGCTTTGTAAACATGCGGAAGGAACGCCGGAGGAGTTCATCGCGGCGGCCCTCGCCGCGGGATTGAATGAAATCGGCGTGTCCGATCACGCTCCCTGGCCGTCCGGTTACGATTCAGCGTTCAGAATGACGGCGGAGGAGTTCCGGGAATATCACGGCATCGTAGCGAGCATGGCGAAATCCACTTCGGATTTGAAAGTGCGCTATTCGCTTGAAATAGACTGGGTTCCGAGAGAAATGGATGAGGTCTGGGCGAGCGTCGCCGATGAACCGTTCGATTATTTGATAGGCTCAGTCCACTACACGGATGATCTGCCATTCGACAATCCCGATCATCAAACTGTTTGGATGACAGCCGAACGCTCATCCGAAGTCTGGATACGCTATTACGAGTTGCTCCTCGGGTTCACCGGCGGTGGTGGATTCGAGATCATCGCCCATTTCGACCTTCCCAAGAAATTCGGCAACCGTCCGCCGGAAACCGATGAGATCGATCGTTTAACCACTGAAATTCTAACCGCCGCCGCCGACAATCATATAGTGATGGAATTGAACACGGCAGGATTGAGAAAACCGGTCGCCGAGATATACCCCTCCCCTGACATTTTGAGAAAGGCTAAGAAAATCGGAGTTCCGATAACATTCGGATCCGACGCCCATTCTCCCGTGGAGGTGGCCGCTAACTTCGCGGAGGCGGTAGCGCTGGCGAAAGAGTGTGGCTACGATTCGTACACAACGTTCGAAACGCGAGTCCGTAAAACGGAACGTTTCTGAAGCTACCCTAATTGCAAAGGTCCACCTTTGCAATTAGGCGGAATTATGGGGATCCGGAGTACGGTTCAGCGTTTTCTGAACGTTGATTTCTTGTTCAAACGCCATCCCTTGACATGTCCGTCCAGATAAAGCACGTTGCGATAACCGCGGTGATTGCCGTCTTTGCCGTATGCTATCTCCGCGTCGGTGGAATCATTTTCGGAGTGGTTACCGATATAAACGTAGTCAACCGTGTCCTCGGTCAGAGACTCTCCATAAGCGGCGGCTTTTGTTTTGCTCGATGGACATACGTAAATTTTCGGATTCTCCAAAAATCCCTCCTTGCGCAAAAGTTCAAGCCCCTGGGCTCCGTCATAAGGTGGGAACTGACCTTTGTAGGCGTTGGAATAGATTCGGAGGGACAGGCCAATTTGCTTCAAATTGTTTAAGCAGGCGATTTTCCTCGCCGACTCTCTAGCGTTGCTGAGGGCCGGTAAAAGCATAGCCGGCAAAATCGTTATTCCGATTAAAAAGATGCCGATGTAGCCAGTAATCAAACCAGCCAAAGCCATCCCGTCTCCACCAGCCTCGCCGCGTCTAGCCTTTCCTCTCGCGAGATGACCGCATATCACGGCGGGAATTCCTGCCAGAGGCCCCAGGCAGGCGACTATGGAGAAGATTCCCAGAATCATACTGGTTATGGCCAATCCTTCGCTGCCTGGACTTCCTTGAGCGGGTCTATTCACGGGGAACGATGGTTGGTTCGACTGGTCGAGCGCGTCATTCATGATGTTATCCTTGGTTATGGTGTGTGGGTATCGGGAAATCCTCCACCCGTTGATGACTATTCTCCTTCGTCTCAAGAGCCAATTGCAAAAGTCTGAACGACCAACTGTGCGGCATTATTTCGCAACTGACTCCCACAACCTTAAAATATCGCGTTCCGGTGCCTGTTCAAGAGAACTTTCCTGTTTTTTTCATTGGATTGTTGAATTAGGTGGATCCATCGGATATATTGCGGGACGTTGGTCTGATGAGATTATTTTTGAATCCCCCGGAAACACCCATTGAATTTAAGGAGTTGCCATGAAATACGATAAAGCTCTCGCTGTTTTAGTCGCAGCTGTTTTTGGAACGCTGATCTGCGGGTGCAACTCGATTTCCCCGAAAAGCGTTCTCCAATATGTTCCGGAACCCGGGCTCGCCTCTCAAAAGCCACTGGTCGGAGCGCTTTTCATCGAGAAAATGCAAAATGCGCTCCCCGACAACGAAATGCTTCCGTTCGTGCCCAACGATGATCCTTGGATACTCATTCCCCTCTGCTTCTACTCTTCGCAAACAGTTAAACCCCTGGTGAAAAGAAGCTTTTTTCAAAACGACATCGGAACGGCTTTGCAACGCCTTTTCGTAAAAGACCTGCGAGCGTCGGGACTTTGCAAACTGATACTCAGCGCGGACGAGGACAATCCACGCGTCAATGCTTGGGGAGCCAAACGCTACCACTTGAGGCTGATTTTGAAACATGCGAGATGGAATCGCAATCTGACGGCGTACGGTCTCTCATATCCCGGCACGCTTCTATGGTCTTTGGGCGCTCCCACGTCATTCGGCGACGTGGAGGTTGAGATAGACGCGGTTCTCTATCCGCCCGGAGCGGATGCCAAACCAATCGGAAAAACGACAATCCACGCCATAGCCGACTGCACGGAATTCATCTACGACCAAATCGGATACCAACCCGCTAAATCGGAGATGGTATTAATGGAGATGTTTCCGAAACTGGCGGAACGATTGAGAAAATTCGTTCACACCACCCTGAAAAAACGGGGGGAAGTTCTAAAGTTCTAAAGTTCTAAAGTTGTGGGAAGGGGAAGTTCTGGAGTGCTCGAGTTCTTGAGTTCTGCGAGTCGAGTTCAACCAAACCCAATGTCATTCCCAACATGCCGTTAAAGAAAACCTTTGCGCTTTTTGTGTTTTTTGTGGCTAAGACGCTCATTCAGCCATAGAATATTCC
>JAADHT010000019.1 GCA_013151705.1 Kiritimatiellota bacterium
CAAGGTTCCATGCTAAACGACGCTCGGCCGCCTGAAAGTTTGGGTAGAGCCGTGCCGAACCCGAACATCTCCGCGAGAGGAACTTCGCAAAGCAGTTTTTTCGAGGGACCGGCGTCGTCTATTCCGTGTATCACGGCGCGTCTCGCTTGGATGTATCCGGTTATTTCGCCAATCACGTTTTCCGGAGCCAATATCTCCAGTCTCACCAAAGGCTCCAGCAGTTTCGTTCCATGGCCCAAAGCGGCGTGAAGAGCGTCGAGAACGGCGCCCGCCACGGCGGCGTCGGTCGTTTTTGTCGAATCTCCTTTGAGTTCGGTTATGAGGGCTTTGATGTAGATGAGCGGATATCCCCAGTTTCCACCGGTTTTCATCCCGTTCAACAACGTGGATGAGGCGGACTCCCGCCATTCCAACGGAAGGTTTTTCGGCAATTCAGAAGACACCGCAAGCCCCTCGGGAAGTTTCGGAGCTGGTTCCAATTCAATCTCCACCTCGGCCCAAACCTCCTGGTCCGCTATGGTTTTTTTGAATTCTCCCCGGACTTTCGCTGGATTTAGCAGAGTCTCCCTGAAGGCGACCTGCTGCATACCGAATTTGGCCTCGATCTTGAATTCGTTTCTTAGCCTGTCGCAATTTATCTCGAGATGAAGCTCTCCCATGCCGGAAAGAAGTCGTTGTCCGGTGGTTTCATGGGTGACCGCCTGCAAAGTCGGGTCCTCACGGCATAATATCCGCAACACCTCATCAAGCCTGTCTTTGTCTTTCGATGATTTCGGTTCGACGGCTATCGAAATTATGGGATCGGGGAACGTTATGCTCTCCAGTAAAAGCGGGTGGGAGGGCGAACACAGAGTGTCGCCGGTCGCCACGCCGGCCGGACCAATGACTCCGGCGATGTCGCCGGCGCCTATCTCATCCACCGGTTCGACGTTTTTGGAGTATAATCGCAGCAAACGCTTGACTTTGATTTTCTCCCCGGTGCGCGGATTGAGAAGCTTGTCGTTCAGTCGAAGAACGCCGGAATAAGAGCGTATGTACAAAAGATCGGCGCTGCCGCCGGCGAGCACCTTGAAAACCAGACCCGTGAAATCCGAATCGTCGATTCCAATCTCCTCCACGGCTCCGCTCGAGGGATTGACCGCCTGAACGACTCCGCGCTCTTCGGGATTCGGCAGATATCGGACAATGCCGTCAAGCAATGGCTGGATCCCAATATTCTTTTTGGCCGAACCGGCGAACAAAGGCACTATGTCGCCTTGTATGGCTAGTCCGCGAATCTCGCGGACTAGCGTTTCGGAATCGATCGCGCGCTCCTCCAAATAAGCTTCGGCGATGATGTCGGAATAGTCCGCGAGAATAGCAAGCATCTCCTCTCTGGCCACTTCGAAGTCGTTCTTCAAGTCGTCCGGAATATCCTCCGAACGGACATCGGAACCATCGTCTCCTTCGAACCAAAGGAAATTCCCGTCGATCAAATCCACGATCCCTTCAAGAGTACTTTCCTCGCCGACCGGCATCTGTATCGGACATATCGTCACATCGTTGAATTTCTCTTGCATCTCCGCTCGGACTCTGGCATAGGAGGCGCCCATGCGGTCGAGCTTGTTGATAAAGGCTATTTTGGGAAGTTTGTATTTGGACGATTGCCGCCAGACTTTCTCGCTCTGGGCCTCCACACCCTCCACGGCGCTGAATATGACGACCGCTCCGTCGCATACGCGGAGGGAGCGCTCGACTTCGGCGGTGAAGTCTATATGGCCGGGAGTGTCTATCAAATGGATCAACTGGGAGTTGCCATCCGAAGTCCAAGGGAAAGAGGCGGAGGCCGCGACGATGGTTATGCCACGTTCGCGCTCCTCGTCGAGATAGTCCATCACAGTGTTGCCGTTGTCAACCTCGCCGATTCTGTGGGTTTTTCCGGAATAATAGAGAAAACGTTCCGTCGTGGTCGTCTTTCCGGCATCGATATGGGCGATTATTCCCACATTGCGGATTTCATTCAAACCATACGCCTTGGAAGAGTTTTTCGCCATTATTTCGTTATTTCAAGACGTTTCTTTCCTATGACGCAAATGGATCTCAGGGATGTTAGAACCAGGGCCGCTTTGCTGGATCCCTTGGCCATGAAGAAAACGGTGGCGAACGCGGCTCCGGCTAAAACGACGACAACGACCGCGGCGACCGGGAGATTCTTCCCGAGGGCGATGCCGGCTCCGCCGCATACCGCCGTTATGACGGCGGCGATGATGGCCATGGTTGCGGGAGACACCGAATATTCCTTCAATCCCAAGACCTCCTCGTCTTTTTTCATCCTGATTTTCGTCCAGGAAGGCACAATTATCTTTTCCTTCTTTTTTCCCGGCGCGGGAGCTGACGCGGGTGGAGCGAAAGCGCTGGCGGCGGATGCCGCCGCGGGGGGGGTGCCGGAGTCGCTGGAGCCGGAGCCAGAGAAGGAGCCGACGGAGCTGGAGCGGGACGTGGAGGAGCGGCGGCCGAAGCCGGAGCGGCGCCGCTGAAAGCGAATGAATCCTTTACCTGAGGGATCATTCCAATACCGGTTCTCGACAGCCTCACTGTATTGGTCGCTTCTCCGGGATCGGTTTCCGCTCCTTTTATGGGGCCGGTGTCTGTGTTTGTTTCGTTTTCATCACCACCCTCATCCGGACTGGGAATCTCGAAGATAGCGTCGCACTCGGCGCATTGCGCGGTTTCCCCGCAAAACTCCACAGGCACGCTGAAAATAGCTTCGCAACTCGGACATGCTACATCCACTTCCTCTGGCATATCTCCTCCTACCCCGTTGTTTATTGGGGACCTTTTCTCTGAATTTCAACTGATTTTTTTTCGCAGGTGACAATGCGGCACAACCATTAACTCTTTATTTCCAGGCTGTTGGAGCCAGAGCGAAAATTTCTCTACCCACAAAACGCTCAATGGTCTTCAAGAACCATATTGTGGCGATACTTTTTCGAACCGGCCCAAGTTTCTCTCCAAAATGAACCGGTCGATCGTCAGCGCCTCCTACATATTTAAACGCGTTTTCACAATAACGAAAACGAACAAGAGAAAAGAATATAACACGTTTTCAGCGTTTGTCCAGTGTTTTAAAGCCTTCTCCTTCGAGACAAAGGAAAAATTCCTCCGCCGAGCTGAATATATGACCTTTTTCAATATAGCTGTCGGTCGTGAACGGGCTTTGGTTGTGCGGCGGATATATCATATACCGCTTTTTAAGGTAATCTCTGGCGTGTCCGAGCTCATCCATCATTCCCGTCGAGAGAGGCGGACGCTCCGCGTACGGGTGGATCGCGACGACCGCGTCGACTTTCCCGACGAACCAGTGAAGGTCGCGGTGCACGGTGTACGCGTATGTGGCCTCTTTGTCTTCCACGGAATCGTAGTTGAACCCGATTTCGATGGCCTGCGGATCCAAAACGAGACCGTATTCCGAAAGAGTGTCCCGCACCATGTTGACCTCTTCCCGCGCCTCCTTGTCGGCATGGGTCATCGAGTAGGACACATAGAATGAAGGGACATCGGCGTATTTTACCAATTTGTACAGACTATGGGGATCCTGCCCCGTGGGGATCACGTAATGCCTGACTCCAATGAATTCCGCCCAGTCCTCCGTCAGACTGACCTCCTCGTTCATCCAATTCAAAACGTCGCGTATGGTGTGGCGTTGGTCTTTTATCTTTTCGAGAAAAGCGTTGCTTCCGTCAGCCTCGTCGAACCTTTTTCTGATAAGCCATTCGGCGTCGACCAACGTCACGATCACATCAGGCTTGATGAAATCCCTTATCTCGCGATGGTCTTTGAGTTTAACGTTTATCCTGTTCCATTCTATCGTGGCGGGAACTCGAATGATCGCGTTTTCCACATTGTCCCGCTCAAGTTCGTAGCCTATTTTACGGTATTCGCGCTCTCTGATCACCTCGAATAGATAGTTCGTGGTGCCGAGCAGCATATCGAGTTTTTTGTTGCCTGTTCTCTCTATCTCGTCAATGAGGTTGTAACACTTCAGTTCCACGCCCTCTTTGGTTCCGATATCCAAAACGTCTTGAATATACTTGGAGTCATCCAAGCCGCTTATCATTCCAGTCACCAAAACCCTCATAACGAAACCTCTTGATTAAAAGTTGTGGCATACGAGCCCGTCGCGCAACTTAGGCTCGAACCAAGTCGATTTAGGCGGCATTATCTCGCCGGCGTCGGCTATCGCCATCAACTGCTCGACAGTCGTCGGGTACATCGAGAACGCCACCATCATCTTTCCTCCGTCGACCAATTTCTCAAGCTCCGAGGTGCCGCGGATGCCCCCGATGAAATCCACACGCTGGCTGGTTCGGGGATCGTCTATCCCCAAAACCGGCCCCAGCAGATGATCTTGAAGAACGCTGACGTCCAAACTCTCTATGACACCGAGTGAAGCCAGGTCGAATTTCGGTTCGAGATGAAACCATTCTCCATCCAAATACATCCGGATATCGCCCGGTATTTCCGTTTCAGGGCTTTTGGCGGGAGCCACCGCGAATTCCGCGGACAGCGCTTCGAGAAACGTTTCTTTGCTCAAACCGTTCAAATCGGCGACCGCCCTGTTATACGGAAGTATCCGCAACTGGCTGGCCGGGAATGACACTGCGAGAAAATAGTTGTAATCCTCTTGGCCGGTGTGTGACGGACTTTGAGATCTCATAGCTTTCGCGGTTCTAGCGGCCGAAGCGGCCCGATGATGTCCGTCGGCGATATATAGACATGGCACGCTTTTGAAATCCTCGGAAATGGCGACGCTGCTTTGTTCGTCGATTCGCCATACCGTGTGCCTGATGCCGTCCGGCGCGGTGAAGTCGAAAGTCGGGGAAGCGCTCATCGCGTCCGCGATTTTCGCGTCTATCGCCGCCGAATCCTTGTATGTCATGAAAACGGGACCCGTGTGCGAACGCAAAATCATCACATGCCGAGTTCTGTCATCCTCTTTGTCCTTGCGGGTTTTCTCATGTTTTTTTATTATGTCGTTCTCGTAGTCCTCGGTCGACGCGACACCTATCATGCCAATCTGCCGATGCTCTCCCATTTGAAGAGCGTAAACGTAGAGGTGTTCGCCGGAATCGAGTGTCAATGGCGCTGTTTCGCAAAGTCTTTTGAAATTCTCCGCCGCTTTGGCGTAGACTTTGTCGTCATGCAAATCCATCCCGGGGTCTAGTTCGATTTCAGGACGCGAGACTCGCAGAAACGAAAGGGGATTGCCCTCCGCGAGAGCCGCCGCCTCCTCGGTGTTCACCACGTCGTAGGGAACCGCGGCGACGAGCTCCGCCTTGTCGGGGTCAGGCGTCAAACCATGGAAAGGTGCGAATACAGACATACGCTAATTCCTTTAAATAAACAGTCGCAAACGTAAAAAAACAATATACAACGAATTTCTCGAATATTCAACAATGAAAACTGTAAAATTCCAAAGCGGCAAAGCCGCGGCCAAATATTCAATCCGCCCAGGTTTACGCGCATGCCGCGGCGTGTAAACCTCTGGCGCGCGGACAAGTCCGCCGAGGCGGATAAATTCAATATTCAAGTCAAGAAAGAAAAAAAAACACACTTTATGGTAGGAAGTCGCGGAGGAAGTATTCTAATCCGTGAGAATCCAGCGGAGGAGCATATGCGAGGCCCCTCCACTTCAAGGTGCTTGAAACAGTGAGGCTTTTTGCGGAAGAATGGGTGAAGTTCCTTCCACTTTTGCCCCCAAATGGTTTTTAAGTGAGCGGAAGAATCGAACCCGCACATGAAAAATCATCGTTTTCTGCTATATTGGCGTTTCAACGACTTTAGGGCGAATGATTCCGCGGCATATTTCATTCCGCGTTGTGATTCGCGGTTTCGGGATTTTGGGAATATAGTTATGATTGAATGGCTCGACATAAAAAATCTGGCTCTCGTCGAGAAAACCGAGGTCGAATTCGCACCTGGCTTCAATGTCATAACCGGAGAGACCGGTGCCGGAAAAACGGTGATAATGAGCGCCTTGACGCTGCTATTGGGTGGTCGCGCCGGTAAAAACCTGGTTCGCAAGAACACCGGAAAATGCGAGATATCCGTTTCCTTGCGGATATCCGGCGGCGCGGCCGCGAAAGTCGCGGAACTGCTCGCGGAAGTGGGAATTGATTTCTCTCCGGACTCTCCGTTGCTTCTACGGCGCTCCATAACGGAATCGACTTCGAGAAATTACGTGAACGACACTCCGGTCGCATTGCGGACTTTGAGCGCGCTGGGCGATGTTCTCATTGATGTTCATGGCCCCCATGAGCACCAGTCCCTCCTTAAAAACTCCATTCAACTCGATATTCTTGACGATTTCGGATCCCTTTCAGGCGAGCGCGCGAAAGTCGCGGAACTGCACCAAAAACTTGTCGAGACCGAACAGGCGCTCAACGATTTCGGCTCCAAACTCCCATCCAACGCCGAAGCGGAGCATTTGCGTTTCCTCCTTAATGAAATCCGCTCCGTCAACCCCGAGCCCGACGAGGACGCGGTGATAACCGAACGCCACAAGCTGGCCGCCAACGCCAAAGAGGTGATGGAAACCATCGTAAACTCCGCTGAAATCCTCGACGAATCGGACTCCAGCGTGATAAATCAACTAATGGAACTGCGTCGCGAACTCGGATCGCTCGAACGTCTAGGATTGAGGAACTCCGAGGATTTCTTGACGGCATGCGACGCTCTGATCAATTCCACCCGCGAACTGACGATGGACTTGGACGGTCTTTCCGACGGCGTGGACTTGGACGAGGCCGACTTCAACCGGCTTGAGGAGCGGTTGACGGCTCTGCAAACGCTGAAACGCAAATACGGCCCGACTTTGAGCGATGTTTTGGCGACGGCCGAGGACGCTGAAAGAAAACTCGACGATCTGGCGAATCAAGCCGAACGGGCGAAGGAATTGGAGCGGGCGGTGGAATCCGCCGGAAAAAAACATTTGGCCGTTTGCCGAACTTTATCAAAAAAACGCCGAGCCGTTTCCGCGAGATTCGCGGACGCCGTCACCGCCGAGCTTAAGAAACTCGGATTTCTCAAAGCCGGCTTTTCCGTGGAATTCAACCCGCGCCCTCCCTCTCCCAGCGGGATCGACGCGGTTGAATGGATGTTCGCCGCCAATCCCGGCGAATCCTCGAATCCTCTGAAGGAAGTCGCCAGCGGCGGTGAGATTTCCAGAGTAATGCTGGCGTTGAAAACCGTCCTGGCCGAATCGGATTCCGTGCCTATTCTCGTGTTCGATGAGATAGACGTCAACATTGGCGGCGAAACAGCCGCCGTCGTGGGACGCGAACTTCGCGGACTCGGAGAAAAACATCAATTGATCTGCATCTCGCATCTGCCCCAGGTCGCCGCCGCCGCGGACTCCCATTTCAAAGTGGAGAAGGAGGTGAGGAAAAAGAGAACCTGCACTGAAATCACCCTTTTAGACCACGCAAAACGCCAAGCGGAGCTCGCGAGAATGCTCGGAGGCGACAAAGCCGCCGCGAAACACGCGGCCGAACTTCTGAAAAACTTCTAGCAATTTGGGAAATTTGAAGGAAAAACAAGCCGAGTTCCAATTATGAATGAAAACTCCATAGACTGGCGGCGGGTGGGGATACTTATAGAATTATCTCTCGAAGAGGATTTGGAAAAGTCTGGAGACACCACCAGCCTGGCCGTGATCCCCGGTGATTTGAACGCCAAGGCCAGGCTTGTGGCGAAACGCGCATGCGTTGTGGCGGGACTTCACGTCGCGGAAGCCGTGTTCAAGGCGGTTGACGAGTCGTTGGAGTTCTCTCCGCTCGTAGCGGATGGCGACCACGTGGAGAAATCCGCTGTTCTAGCGGAGATATCCGGCAAGGCCATATCGCTGCTTACCGCCGAGCGTACCGCTCTGAATTTTTTCCAGCGTCTGTCCGGCGTCGCCACTCAATCAGCGAGATACGCGTCAGCCGTGGCGCGCGCCGGCTGCGTGATTTTGGACACCAGAAAAACGACTCCGGGCTGGCGGAATCTGGAAAAGTACGCGGTTGCGGTCGGCGGAGCCTCCAACCACAGGATAGGTCTTTACGATAGAATTATGATAAAGGACAACCACCGCGAGCTGGCGGGATTGGACGGGCCAAACGGAATAACCCGATCAGTGGAGAAGGCTAGAACAGCCTACCCGGAACTTGAAATCGAGGTTGAGGCCGACACTTTGGATCAGGTTCGCGAGGCCGTGGAGGCTGGAGCCGACTATGTGCTGCTGGACAATATGGATAACGACACGATGCGGAAGGCGGTGGAATTGAACGCTGGAAGGGCGAAACTCGAAGCCAGCGGAGGAATAACATTCGAGCGACTCGCGGAAATCGCGGCGTTGGGAGTGGATTTCATTTCAGTCGGAGCGTTGACGCATTCGGTTGAAGCGGCCGACATATCCATGGAGACGGTGTTGTGAACGCACGCGGACGGCGGAAGTCCGCAACCTGTTCGAGCGCCGCTACGGAACCGCGGCGCGGGGTGAATTCAAAATATGGGGATTGCAATGAAAAAAAGAACCAAAATCGTGTTGTGGATCGTCATTTCGATGACGGCTGTTTTCTTGGCAGTGGCAGGCGTGGCCGCTTTGGCGGCCGCCATGATTTTGGACGACAAACCGTTTCCTCTTTCGACGAGGACACCCAATGGCAAGGCTTTGAAATCCGCCTTGAA
>JAADHT010000261.1 GCA_013151705.1 Kiritimatiellota bacterium
TTTGTCATCTTTTATTATTTTATATATTAGATACTTGAGTTTTGCGCTTCATTTTCCTGGGTCTTCCGCTTTTCCTGTAATTTAGCGATGTTTTTTTCAGGAAGAAGGAACCAATGTGTGTGGGGGCACATAGGTGTTATTAAGCCCACATAAATATATTTGACATGCCGTCTTGTCTCAGACGAATTAAATAATGTCAAATATTTAATTGTCGGGTTAATAAGCTAATTTTTTTTCACAAACAACCATTAAGTTTTTAAACAAACTATTCTCGTACGCGGTGAAAATGAGAGAGTTCTCTCTGGTTTTGGAGGAAACTCTTTTGTAAATTGCGAATCGGGAGTTATTTTTTATGGACGGACCTGAAAAGCGGCGCGAAATCGGCAACATTGAGAACAGCGTCGCGCCGATCGTCGACACCGGCTGCCTGATGCACATTCAGGGGGGAACACAACAAAAAGCCGCGACAGGTGGCGCAATAGCAGACAGAGGTGCTAGATTATGTTTAAAAAACGACTTTCCCCCGCATTGGCCCTATTCCTGATCGCACCGGCATTTGGCGAACTGTTCTCCGGCTCAGCGCCGCTGAACGAATACATCAACCCAATCATCTTTGTCATCCTGTCACTGCTGTACGGCTGCGGGGCGATCATCATCCGTGAACTGGTCATCCGCTGGAATAAAGGCTGGCCCAGCTTGCTGTTGCTCGGCTTTGCCTACGGCATCTACGAGGAAGGGCTGGTGGTGCGCTCCTTTTTTGACCCTAACTGGATGGATTTGGGGAAGCTGGGGGTGTACGGCCGTTTAGCCGGCGTCAACTGGGTGTGGGCCGAACATCTGACCATCTACCACGCTCTGATCAGCATAGCCGCCAGCATCGTTTTTGTCGAAATGCTCTATCCGGAGCGCCGGTCCGAATCTTGGGTTGCCAGTAAAAAATGGCTGTTCGCAAATTGGGCCGGATTTCTGGTCGTGTTGGGCTTGGGCCAATTGATGACGTCTTACGACGCCCCCGATGGTTGGATCCTGCTCTCATGGCTGTCCATATTTGCCTTGACCGGGCTGGCTCGCATCATTCCGGCTCGGGTACTGGCCCCGCGCGAGCGTCAGGCGCCTCGTCCCCGCCGGTTCTTTCTGACCGGTCTGATCGGAGTGTTGGCCCAGTTCATACTGATCTACAACGGTGCCGATAATGGAGCCTATCCCTTCCCCGTCGCCATGCTCCTGTTGGTGCTGTTCGATCTGTTTGTCCTGTGGCTGGTACTTCGCTGGAATGGAAACGGAGTAGCCTGGGACGACCGTCACCGCATGGCGCTAGTCAACGTAGCGATGAGCTTCTTTCTGATTTTTGGCCCGCTGACCTCGGGCGGGCGGTCCCCGGTCATGTTTTTCAGCAACCCCGTTTTCCTGTTTCTGCTCTGGCTGGCCTACAAAAAGGTCAAAAAACGAACTGAAAGCGAAGCCGTAGCCAGTGTCACAGTTTAGGGAACACATCCGCATCGACAACGCCATCGCCGAACGCCGCGTTGCCGCGCCGGGCGCTTTCGCGCGATCGCCTCCTTGCCCGACCACGCGGAGCGCCGCCAGCGTCAGTACGGACAGAAGACATCGCACGCCTAAACGAAGCGCTGGAAGCCGCCGGTCCGCGCGTGGTGGAGATCGAGCGAATCAGTGATGTGGAGGGACAAATGTTCCTGGTTCCACGATACACGGTTTACTCCTGGTGGTCGAATATTCACGACTACACTTCGACGGTCATTGAATTTTGTCATATGCAGGGGACGGTCGAGCAATGCCACAGTGAGTATAAAGCCGTTTTGAATTTGGGAGGTCTGCCGTCTGGCTCTTTCTCGACCAACGATCTGATATTGAGACTTGGAATGGTTGCGTTCAACATTTTGAGGTTGATTGATCAAACAGTCTTGAACCTGCGTAAACTCCTGCCGATAAAGTTGAAAGTGAAAAGAAGAAGATTGGGAAAGAGGGCTATAGCCGAAAATTGCGCCATGCGTCGAGAATCAGCTCGTATCTTTTCAATTTCATCCCGGTGTAGACGCAGTTGCTTGTCGAGAATATGTATCCACCGCCCGGCGCCCCTTGGGTCAACGCGTATTCCGCGGACTCCACCACCTCCGCGTCGCTCCCGGAATCCATAAGCGAGCAACTCACGTTTCCGATTAGGCACACCTTGTCTCCAATCAGGCGTTTGACTTCGGCGATGTCCACGCCTCCCTGGGGGTCGAGAGAATGCAAAGCGTGTGGTTCGCATTCGACCAACTGGTCTAAAATCGGCATTATATTCCCATCCGTGTGTTTGATCACGTGAAACCCCAAATCCCTGTATCCCCTCACCAGTTTTTTCAGATACGGAGTTATGAATTCCGAGAATTGGGAGGGGCTGAGAAACGGGTTGTCGTTGAAGCAGTAATCCGAACACAATGCGTATCCGTCCAAGATGCCGCGCGTCGCGAATTCCGCGGCTTTTTCCAAGGCCCCGTCCACCATCATTTCAGCCTCGAGCTTCACCTTGTCCGGCTCATCGGCCAATCTGTAGATGAAATCGCACATACCGTCTCCATCCGGCAGAGCGTAGGTCGCGTCGCCGTGCATCATAAGAAAGTATGCGTCATTACTCTTGGCTCTGATTATGTTTATCAATTCGAAATAATCCTCATTCGAGGCTATCCAGGTGGTGGCCTTTATGAAAATGGCGTCATGCTCGTATTTTCGAGCGGTGGCTATGTAGGTTTCGGCGATGTCCTCGAGATGCAGGAGTCTCTCCTTCACCTCCATTTGATCCCACTGATGGTATTGACGGTGTAGCGGGTGGACTTTGCCGAAAGCCTCCATCGTCAAAAAAAACGCCAATTCGAAATGCGGAATTCTTCCCTCGACCGGATGTCTTTCCAAGGCCGCTTTGAATCTCTCTTTTGAATCCATCTCGCTCTCCTTATTTAGTCGAAAAAACTTTGTGGTGTTCAATACACACCATGCGTCTGATAATATTTCTTGAAACCACGGGAAATCCAAGCATTTAGAATAATTCGGCATCCGGGCGACGCATTTGGATAAAAGCCGTTATCTGTGGTGTTATTTCAACACTAACCGCGGTTTGACACGTGTTTCAGGTCCAAGCCTGTGCAAAAAGATAAATAAATGGCAAATTGATTTTCACGGATCCGAGTTTGGAGCGGGAATGGGGCGCTCGACAGGGGGCGAATAACGTCGCCTCACTCCATAATCGACACTTCCCGGAATGCTCCGTCATTCTCCAGCTGGATGGTTTTCAACTCGTTTGGGCCCAAGCGTGTTTTGAAGGACGGCGCGGCGCCGACCCTAATTTCCGCATCAACGGATTCGCCAACGGTTTCAAGCAGGCGGAGAATCAACTTGCCGTCCTTCTCTGACATCTTGACGGCGGTAACTGCGATCGACGCCGGTTCGACACTGAGCAGGCTCCGCTCCCAAGGCTCCGAGCCGGGATGCGCCGAGTCCACGACGCGTTCCGCCGGGATCTGAGTCTCCTCCGCCAGACGATCGATGTTCATCGAGCGCCAATCCGAGTCGGCGGCGGTGATCCAGAATGTCCGCTCCAGCACTCCCTGATCCAGATAGGCGGTTTCCGGGGCGTCTTTCAATTTTATCGGATCGTGCTCGGCGAAAGGAACTGAACGCGCCACAACCGATCGGAATAGCCCCCTCAAGCAGTCGTAGCTGTATGTGGAGTCGTTCAGAACGGCGAGCGACACCGCTCCGTCTCCGGTCCCTTCAGTTAGAGCCACCCAGTCCTGCCCCGACTTCTCGGTGCCGTCTGCATCCCTTTCCAGGGTGGTTCCCGCGACTTTCGCGAAAACCCGAGGGGAGGAAAGGGTGGTGGGGAGCTCGATTTTTAGTATTTCGCGTTTGCGCCGCCAATCAACCCGCAGGAGAATCTCCACGAGAGATGATTCCGCATATGTCGTAATATCCATTATTATGTCCGAATCAAGCCAGCGCGCTTTCTGTCTCACGGTCCTCAGCACCACTCCGTCCTCAAGCGTTTCCGTCGAGAGCAGCTCCGGACGCCCGACCTCCTCCCGGTACGAATATCGGTCATGTCCCCAAGTATCGCTTTCATCCTTCAGTGCGACCAGTGATATCGGGGCGGCAAGGGTTTCCACACCGGCGGGAGTCGTCAGGGAGGTTATTCCGAGCCTTTCGGGATCTACGGAGATGTTTGGAGCTGGTTTCCCGGGAGAATTCTCCGACGCATGCGGAGCTGGGCCGGTGGCGAGCTTGAAGACGCGGTAACCCAATGCCGGAAGTTCGACCATGGCTGAAAGTTTTTTCCATTCGAGTAGATGGGGGCCGAAGGAGGCGTCGGCCGCGGTCCACTGCAGTGGCACGCATTTGCCGGACTCTGTGGCGAGATGGGTTATGTTTTCTTTCCCGTCCGGTGCAACCAGCGCGTCGAAACGTAACGGAGCGCGGCGTTCCCAAGGTAACGGATTGAACACGCACAGGACTCCGGCGGGCGCCGTCGAGGTGTCGACGGTCCGCGCCAACGCATGGATTTTGGAGACTACGATTTTCTTTCCGGTGTCCAGAACTCCGCCGAGGCCGTTTCGAGCGTCATGGTAGCATCTTTCCACACAAGTTCCGGCGAGAATGTCGTGGAATTGGTTGAACAGCAGCTCCCACCAGGCATCGCGGATTTCTTCCCGGTCATAGGGAAGAGATATTGATTCGCACGCCAGACACGATATCGATTCCGCGGCGTAAAGGGTCTTCTCCGCTGCGCGGTTGAGTTTTTTCACCTCGCCCATGGCGGCGTAGCAACCGGTGGCGTGGTGTTGCAACTCGCCTTTCACGACTGGAATGTCGTCGAACGCCTCCGACGATTCGATTTCGGCGAAGAATTCCTCCAAGGTGCTGAAACGTAGTTCCGGCAGGGATTCGTCGCCGTGGAGTTCAAGAATTTTTTTTATCTGCGCTTTACTTGGTCCGCCGCCGTGATTGCCAATGCCGAGAAAAAACGCCGCATGATCGAAACCGTTGGCGAACCCGTTCTCCGCCGCTTCGCGCAGTGCCGTCTCAAGCATCTCGGGTGTGACTGCGTAAGATTGACAGTATCCACCAGGTATGCGCCAAGTCAGCACCCGCGAGCCGTCCGGACTCTCCCACCAGAAGAGGGTGGGAATGTCTAATTCGTGTCGATGCGGTCTCATAAATACGTAGCGTTTGTATCCCGACTTCGCTAAAATTTGCGGTAGCCCCGCCGCATGCCCGAAAGAATCCACGTTGTAACCAATCTCGACATCGACACCGAACTCCTTTCTAAAAAAGCCTTTGCCGTACAACGACTGTCTGGCGAAGCTTTCAGTGGACGGCATGTTGCAGTCCGGTTGGACTATCCATCCGTTGACGATCTCCCAGCGTTTCTCCGCCACGCGGGTCCGAATCTCCTCGAACAACCTTGGATCCGACTCTTGCACCCATTTGTAGGTGATGGCCGAGGAGCGGGAGAATTTGAAATTCCCGGTCTCGTTCATCCGGTCGATGGCGCTTTGCATGGTTGTGAGCGATTCCGACAACCCGTCCCGCCAAGGCCACAGCCAGGCTGGATCGAGATGCGCTTGTCCTATCAAATGCAATACTTTTTTACTCATTCGCTTGTGATCTCCTCTATTCGAGTAGTTTAAAATTCTGGCTTTTCCTGCGTTTAATTGGGTAAAAACAGGGGGATTCGTCGGAATCTCTCCGAAGTTAATTTATTTTCAGCATAACGCCTCCGCTATCGCTCCGTGTTGAATGTCTTTTTTCCATCACGAAATTAGTCAAACAAGGAGCGGAGCGATGCGATTGAAGACTATATTCAACAAATGCTGTAAATTCAAGTCGTTTTTCGTTACGGGAGCCAGATTCGACGAGAAGGAAGAATCGATTGCCCGCGATGCGGGGTACGCATGGAAAGGGTGCCGTGGGTGGACGATCGCTTCCATCTGACGTTTCAGTACGTGAAATACTTGGCCGACATCGTGGCGGACTGCTTCCGCGGGTGCCCCGAATTGGTCAAAACGATAACGTTCGACAACGTAGTGGAGTTCGCCTCGCATGATCGTATCGAGACTGAATTACGCGCCCGCGTCTATTTCGCTCATCCCTATTCGCCTTGGGAAAGGGGATTGAACGAGAACACGAACGGTTTGATCCGCAGGTTCTTTCCGAAGGGAACGGATT
>JAADHT010000214.1 GCA_013151705.1 Kiritimatiellota bacterium
TAGCCTTCACCGGAATCTGGTCCGTCGTGGAGAAGTCTATGAACCGTCACACTCCGTTCGCGGTGAACACTCTTGACGACGTGATGGCGGCGGATGCCGAGGGACGGCGTTTGGCGGGGGAGGCGGTGCTTGCAGGGGGCTAGCACTGCGTATAACTTAAAACTTCGCTTTGATTGCGAATCTCATGGATGCCAAGTTGTGGTTTTCTTGAGTTCGATGTTTTTGTATCGTTTCATTTTTAGGAGTAATGTGTATGTATGTGATTGGAATTGACATTGGCGGCACTAAAATAGCCGTCAGCCTGGGAACTGACACTGGAGAGATTCCGTGTTCGAAACGTTTGGACAACAAAGATTCGTCTCCCGATGACATGTTGCCCGCCATTGTTTTGGCGGCCCGGGAGTTGCTCGAATCCGAGGGATTGACATCGAACAATGTCGCGGCGGCGGGAATCGGCGCGCCCAGTCCGATAGACATTCCGAATGGCTTGATAACCAGACCGCATAATTTGAGGCAATGGGTGGATGTTCCGATACGCGACTTCATCGCCCGCGAGTTGGGAGCGGAAACTTTTTTTGAGAACGACGCTAACGCCGGAGCGCTGGCCGAGTGGATGTTCGGCGCCGGCGGACACGTCGACAATATGATATATCTGACGATGAGCACCGGAATCGGCGGCGGAGTCATTGCGGACGGCCGCCTGCTTCACGGCGCGTCGTTTTTGGCTGGCGAGGTCGGGCATATGTCTCTGGATCCGGGTGGACCGCTCTGCGAATGCGGAATGAAAGGTTGCTACGAGGCTTTCTGCGGAGGACGAGCGGTGGCCAAGCGAATGAGGGGGTACCTCGCCGACAAACCAGACCATCGAATAGTGGAATTGGCCGGCGGTGATTTGGATAAAGTGGACATGCCGGCGTTGCGCGCCGCGGTTGGGGAGGGTGATGCGTACGCTCTCGCGCTTTGGGACGAGTTCTGCCTGCGGAACGCGCAGGCCATGGGCGCTTTGATAAATATTTTCAATCCCGAGCGCGTCGTGCTGGGAACCATCGCGTTGGCTTCCGGCGACATGTTTTTGGATCCATTGAAGAAGCGGCTGCCCGAATTCTGCTGGGACGAGACTTTGTCCGCTTGTCAATTGGCTTTGAGTTCCCTCGGCGGCGGAATAGCCGAATATTCCGGTGTCTGCGTGGCGCTGAACGGCCTGATTGAGAAAGGCGATTTGGTGTTGTCTCGTGTCTGAAATCGTCAAATTTGAAAAACTTTGGGATTTTATTATGGAAATTTCGGAATAAGAGGTTATTTTCCCGCACTGTGTTGGCGATAGCGTCCGTCTTTTTTGCGTTGACGGCGTTTGGAATGTCTCCCGATATACCGCGGAGCGATTTTTTTAGTTGTTGCTCAAGCGTTGATGAGATGTATTGAAAACAGGAGAGGGTAAATGGGTTGCGGAAAACTGGAAGGACGCGTGGCGTTGGTGACCGGGGGTGCCAGAGGAATAGGCAAAGCCATAAGCGAGCGTTTGGCCGATGAGGGCGCGTCGTTGGCTATCGTGGATATAATGAAAGAGGTGGCCGAGGAGACGGCGGCGGAATTCCGCGAGCGTGGAAACAAGGCGGTTGCTTTCGGCGCGAACGTCGCGAAGCCGCAGGATGCCGAGTCGACGGTGAAGTCCGTCATTGATGAGTTCGGCCGTCTTGACATATTGATAAACAACGCCGGCATCACCCGCGACGCGCTTATGTTGCGTATGAGCGAGGCCGATTGGGACGCTGTTATAGACGTGAATCTCAAAGGCACCTTCAATTTCGTGAAGGCCGCCATGCGTCCGATGATGAAAAACAGATACGGGAAAATAGTGAATGTCGCCTCCGTGGTTGGCAGAATGGGCAACGCCGGCCAAGCCAATTATTCTGCTTCGAAAGCAGGTGTCATCGGCCTGACCAAAACGGCGGCGAAAGAACTGGCCGCGAGAAACATAAACGTCAACGCCATCGCTCCAGGATACATACAGACAGATATGACCAAAGATTTGCCGGAACAGGCCAAAGAGGCATTTATGACCGTAACTCCGATGAAGCGCGCCGGCACTCCGCAAGACGTGGCGGGAGTCGTGTTCTTTTTGACTTCTCCCGATTCCGATTACATAACAGGGCAGGTTATAAATATTGACGGAGGATTGCTTATGTGAAAAAATCGCGGTTGCGGTTTGATTATTCGCCGTATGCCTGCATAGTATGTTTTGTTGGTTTGTGAAACGGAGTCGAATTTCAGGCGTCAGGTTCTAATTTGTAGTGCCTTTTTAGCGTGTAAAGGAAAGACTCTTTAAGAATATTCAGTGTATGTGTTGCGACTCATAATAAAATAAGGAGATGACAAATGTCTACAGCAGCAGAGAAAGTTAAGGAAATCGTTGTTCAGCAGTTGGGCGTGGCTCCCGACCAAGTGACGGAAAGCGCGAAATTCATCGAGGACCTCGGCGCTGACTCCTTGGACCAAGTGGAGCTTGTGATGGCTCTTGAGGAAGAGTTTGGATCCGATATCCCTGACGAGGCGGCCGAGAAGCTCACGACTGTAGGCGATGCGATCAAATATATCGAAAGCACCAGCTAATCGAGGTCTATGACATAAGCGTCATCAATCAACGGGATCCCCGATCTCGTTGATTTTTAACGCGCGCGGTATGGTTTCCCGGCGAATTGTTTGTCTGACCACTTTAATTGTCCGCTCAGCGGACTGTTTGACGGTAGGGGTTCCATGAATTCAAAAAGAGTAGTAGTCACAGGAGCTGGTGCCATAACCAGTGTAGGCAACAGCAGGGAAGCCACTTGGCGGGCATTGGTCGATGGTGAGTGCGGTATAGCTTCGATAACCCATTTCGACGCGTCGGATTTTCGATCCAGAATCGCCGGGGAAGTCAAGAATTTCGACATCGCCAACTACATGTCTCCCAAAGAAGCGAGACGATTGGATGCTTTTTGTCATTACGCCATCGCCGCGACGGACGAGGCGCTTGATCATGCCGGCATATCAAAAGAACTTGACGGTATCAATCCCGAACGAGTCGGCGTTTTGGTGGGCAGCGGAATTGGCGGTATGGGCACTATGGAGAAGCAGGCTAAGATTCTCCATGAGAGGGGGCCAACGAAATCTTCTCCTTTGCTTGTGCCTATGATGATTATCGATATGTCATCCGGCGCCCTGTCGATGCGCTATGGCGCCAAGGGCCCCAATTTCGGAGTTGTCACGGCATGCGCCACTGGTTCACACTCGATTGGCGAATCCTATTGGATCATCAAGCGCGGCGATGCCGACGTGATGATCACGGGGGGCGCCGAAGCGACAATAACCCCACTTGGATTCACTGGTTTTTGTGCCATGAAGGCGTTGAGTCAGCGCAACGACGATCCGCAAGGCGCGAGTCGTCCGTTCGACGCTGAACGCGACGGATTTGTCATGTCGGAGGGGGCCGGCGTGATCATCCTCGAGGAGTTGGAGCATGCGAAGAGGCGCGGAGCCAACATTATCGGCGAGATTGCGGGATATGGAGTGACTGCCGACGCGTACCACATCACATCGCCTTCTCCGGGAGGAGAGGGTGCGGCTAGAGCCATAAAGATGGCTCTTAACCACGCTCAATTGGATCCTGCGGACTTGGATTACATCAACGCGCATGGAACCAGCACCGCTTTGAACGACAAATTTGAGACAGCCGCGTTTAAACTCGCTCTCGGCGAGGAAAACGCCCGTGGAGTCTCTATCAGCAGCACGAAAGGCGCGACCGGACATGCGTTGGGTGCGGCCGGAGGGATCGAGATCATCGCTTGCATCGAGGCTATTGGCAATGGAGTGGTGCCTCCCACTATAAATTACGAGAATCCCGATCCGGAGTGCGACCTTAATTACACGCCGAACACGGCGGAGGAAAAGGATATCGCGATTGCCCTGAACACGAATCTCGGTTTTGGCGGACACAACGCCGCTATAATCATAAAAGCTTATCAACCGTAGGAAACTGGACGCAGGAGGAGAAGTTGAAATGAAAAAGACCACATTCGTCTCGTTGGCGTGCCTCGTGCTCGCTTTTGTCTTTGTCGGGTGTCAACCCAAGTTGGCGGAATCTCCCTACGGTGCTAAAGAACAGCATTGGGAGGAGTTCATCAAAGGCGCTTTTCCTGATTGGGAGCCTCCTCAGACGGTGCCGCCAGCAAGGCAAACGCGCCCCGCCAGTGATGTCGCGCCTCCCAACATAGTGGCGGAAGAACAGGAACCAGTGATCGCCGTAGAGCCCGTTGTCGAGTCTGGGAACGTCGATGCCGAAGTCCTGGAAACGGAAGACGCCTCCGCCGAATTTCAGACCTACACGGTCAGGAAAGGCGATACTTTATGGAAAATAGCGCGTAGATTTTATGGTTCAGGCAAGGAATGGCGGAAGATATACCAGGCCAATCAAGACACGATGTCGGACCCCAACAAGGTCAAAGCTGGATCGAAAATTCGTATTCCGGCCAAACAATAACACATTGGAGAAAATAATGTCTCAACATCCCACATTGAAAGTAAGCGGAAAAATCAGGAAAAAACGCAATGTTTTGAAAAGATTCGAAAGGATAGATATTTTGAGCAAGGATGGTCGTTGGAAAGAGGGCGACAAAGTTCTTGGTCTTCCCAAAACAAAAAGAGATGAGTAGTGGAGGCCGGGCAATTCATCGCTCTGTTTTCCACCATGTCCGAGCGTTTTTTTTAAAGCGGCGTTTATTTACGAGATTGGAGATTTGTCATGAAAAAAACATTCGTGTTTTCTCTTTTGCTTCTATTCACGCTTTCCTCCATGGCTGGGACATTGTTTTTCAAGAATGGTTCGATCGTCTCGAAGGTTAAACTCATCAGCATTGCGAATGGTGTTGTCACCATCGAGAAGGACAAGGCCCGAGTGTTCTACAAGTTGAAGACTGTCAAGGCGTATTATTCCACCAACGTGACTTCGGTCGGCAACAACGATCCACGCGAGTTCTCAAAATACAAGGTTGTCGTTTCCAATATCAAAGCGCCGAAGAAGGGCGTCGATCACAAAAACAAAACTTCTGTATTCACGTTCGCCTACGACGTGAACAAAAAGAGCAAATCCTTGAAGAAAATCCGCGCCCCCTATTTCTACCTTTATGTTTTGACTACCGAGAGTGATGAATACGGGCACAGGCGCGTGTACAGATACTACGTTCCCAAAATCGCAAAGCCGAAAGGAAAAGGGTATGACGAGGCGGCTATCATGGCCAAGTTGAGCGATTTCAAACGACCGATTTGGAATTCCGACAGAAAAGATTTCCATGGCGGTCTGTCGGGACGTAAAATCTCAATTTCGTTGAAAAGCGTGAAAAAAAGGAAGGTGCTTGCTTGGAGACTTGAGGTTTGGGGGGACTCCGAGATGGTCTATCAGAAATCCGAGGTGCAATATCCGGAATCCAGGGTCGGAAAGAAATGGTGGAGAAGAATCAGGAAGTGAGCCTCTATTTGGTTGCCGCGGTCATCGAGGAGACGAAACTCTTTAATTCCTCTATGGTTCCCTTTCCTTTCGACAACGATTCTACCCGTCTGACTATCGCGCTGCCGACTACAACCCCGTCCACGCCAGTTCCAGACGCCGCGCGAACGTGCTCCGGCTTGGAGATCCCGAATCCCACTACGACGGGAAGGTGCGTGTGGCGTTTGATCATTTCGATGTTTTTCGCGAATTTCGCGGAAAACTCGTCGCCTTCGCCGGTCACCCCCTCCTTCGAAACGTAATACACGAACGCGTCCGCCGATTCGAGAAGTTTTGGAACGCGTTCCGGTTGAGTGGTTGGGGCGATTAGAGCGACCAACGGCAGATTGGCGGCTTTTATCGAGGCGTTGTAGGTTTTTCCGTTGGTCCATTCGGTGCCCCTCTCTTCCGGAGGGAGATCCAGCAGAAGCATAGCGTCGATACCCGCGTTCAAAGCTTCGAAACAAAATTCCTCGAAATCAATTTCCGTGGAATAGGCGATTGGGTTCAGATAGGTGAACAACACGAGCGGGAGGTTCGGGTGGTTTCCGCGAATCTCGCGGGCTAGATCCAACACTTTGAGTGGAGTCATTCCGGCGGCCAGGGCTCGCTCAGCTGCGAGTTGGTTCGCCTCTCCGTCGGCCAAAGGATCGGAAAAGGGAACCCCGAGTTCCAATATGTCGACTCCCGCCGACACCAGGCGACTTTCAAGGATGTCGCGAAATCGGGGTCTCCGGCGGATATATAGGCGACAAACGCCTTGCGCCCGTTGTTGGCGCAAGTGGTGAACGTTTTTGACAATCTTGTTCCCATACAGAATCCCGTTTTTATGTGAAAAGATCGGGCTGCCGCAATCCCAAATCCTCGGATGAATCGGAAGCCGATGCCGGTTTTCTCAATTTGGAGCTTCTTTTCCGCAACGCCCCGGATTTTATTTCCGCTACTCTACTTTTTAATTTCGCGGCTTTGATTTTTGTTGCTGATTGTTTTGACTTCGTCGTCTTTCGAGCCGCTGTTTTTTCATCAGGAACGGTGGTGGCCGGTTCTGGCGTTTTTGATCGTTGTTTTCGTTTAGATGCCTGTTTCCGAGCTTTTTGGGGTTCGGTGAGTGTTCCCACGCTTTTCCTGTCCTGGATATCGGTTTTCGGTTCGACGGTCTTCGCCTTGGGAAGCTTTTTATCTTGGCGCGGCTTTTCAACAGTTGTCTCGACATCGGTTTCTTGTATTGGTTCGGAACCGATGTCGGATGGCGGCGGCTCGTCTACTGCGACGTTGACCGGTTTTCTCGCCTTTGGCGTTTTGGATTTCGAGCGGTTTTCGAGGTACTCGTCGGTCAGGACGAACTTCTCTATCGCATTGAAGGTCTTTAAATCGATCTCGACCATCTCGCCGTCGCGTTTGAGATTGCGCTCCAAGCGTTTGAAGATATTGCCCTTCTCGTTTTTCTTTAGACATTCGAAATCACCTATCACCATCATTTCCTTTCGGCATCTGGTGTGAGTCACATTCACTCGGTTCGGGTCGTCGATGAAACCAATGTTACCCGTGGAGTTGCTGCGGACGTAGCTTATGACGACGGCGTCGCTTTCTCCGCCTTGGAAGCTGTCGACCGTGGCGATGCGTGTGTTGATGAACAGACGCCACGCTTTTTCAGTCAGTTCTTTTGGGGACGCGGCGGCGGCTTTTTCATACGTAAGCATTTCTTTGATGAGTTTTACCTGCCGCTTGTACGGGGCGATCATCGTGATTTCCTTTGGATGGTGCCGTTTGAACAACTCGTATAGGATTTTAACCGAAATGATGGCTTCCGCCTCGTTGTCTATTCCTGGCTTGGCGCCGTCGAAGACGAGTTGCTCTGAACGCGTGTCATCCGGGAGTCGCGAAGTTGAAATAAGCGTCAAAGTCGCCGGCGGATACTTTTCCGATCTCTTTTCATACGACAGTTGATAGTATTCGGCTTCCGAGCTGGGAGCCACGAGCGCGTCGTAGAAGAGGATGGACGCGAAGCGCAGCAGCCGCGGATTCTGGCAGCGGTATGAGTTTTCCAGCATCACCACCGGTATTTTCCGCACATCGGCCAGCCATTCGAGCGCTCCGCCGTTGATCAGCGTCTGCGTGCCTGGAGCGAACGGTCCCAACTCGGTGTCGAGTTGCTCCTTCACCTCGTGCGGAAGAGGGAACGGGGGAAGCTGTTTGTGGTCTCCGCAGAGCACTACCCTTTTAGCCAGCATAGAAAGTAGCAGGAACTCGTTTATCGGCGCCATTCCCGCTTCGTCGAACACGATGGCGTCATAAGGACCGTTTTTCTTCATGTCCTCGATTATTATCTGATTCCAAAGCAGTCCGACATGTGTTCCGGCATATACTCCACCGCCGGTCTCGCGGCGCATGTCGGTGAACCGCATCACTGCTTGTTCGTGTCCAATCCAACAAGCGGCCGCCACGTCGGACGCTATGCTCAAACGGTTGTTTCCGAATCTGAGAACAGGAAAATTTTTCAATTTGCGACAGATGTTGTCGACGGCGGTGTTGGATGGAGCCGCCACTATCACTCTTTTCCCTAAAGAACAGAGATGGATCAAGATATCCGTCAGCACCTTCGTTTTCCCGGTTCCGGGAGGTCCTTGAATCAGAACTATTGGGTTGTCGGCATCCACTGCTCTAGCCCAAGCGTTTTTTTGAGAGGAGTCCATCTCTTTGGGAGCGCGTACCGGAAAGGACAGTGAATATGGAATGTCGTCGATTCCGAGAATGCGGTTCGTCAACTCGGGCAGATTTTTGGCGTCGATGGCCGCCAACATTTTCTGAAGCGATTCGGCGATGAATTTGACTGGAGTCTGCCTCGGCAAAGCGAATATACGTGAAAGAGGAAGCATTATGGATTCCGGCTCGTTGTATCTCATTCTTCCATAAATAGTGTCGGCGTCGAAAATGTCAATTCTGAATGTTCCGATTTGCTCGGATTCCCCTCTGTAGAAAACCTTGAGGATATCGCTCTCCGCGAGTGGAACATCCCTGTCCACCTTGAGTTTGAATGTCAATTCCGCCACACCTTCCGTCTCGTAGATGGAGGCGTTGGCGAACGAAAGCACGAAGGTCTTCTCCATTTTGATTTTGAGTTGAACCGCTCTCAACAGAATGGACATATCCTGCGAGACGCTCCATTGAGTGCGTCCGGGAATGACTATCGTAGGTTTTTTTGGTTTCCGTCCACGTTTGGCCGGAACCGATTTCTCTTCGTCCGCTCCACCCTGCCTCCCAGTGTCCAAAGCGTTCCTCTCCTCAAGTGGAAGGGAAAGTTGGTCGCTTAGCTCATCCTCCGCCATATCGGAGACGGCCTTGTCAATCAACTTCCTGATGGCGGGAAGGGATATTTTCCTCATCACCGAGACTATCGCTTTATCATAACCATTTTTGACTTTTTCCAAAGCGGCCGCGAAGTCCTTTCTTTTCAATTTAAGAAGGTCCAGGAAAAGACTCTTCTCCTTTAAATAGGCGATTATGTCGTAGACTATCTCCAAGCGTTCTCCAAAGGATACACCGAGCTCCTCGTTGCAAACGGGTTGATCGTAGGTTAGAACCGGCTCGTCATCCTGGACTTGGATGAGGATTCTTTCTACCCACTCGTCGCCTATGAGTTCGAGTACTGGCAGGCATTCGGCCTCATCCCAAACCAAACTTGTGGTTTTTGTGCCGTTTCCTTTTATGAGATTGAATGTCTCGCCAGCCAACTCGATGGAGTCGCCTTCCACTCGAAATGGTTTCGGGTGCTGGATGTTTTCCCAGAGTTCAAAAAATGATTTCGCCGAAGCTGCGTCCGGGTTTTGCCCGCTTTGCTTCACCAACTCCTCTATGAATAATTCTATTTTTTGTATCGCGTCGTTCATTTATCCTTTTTCCGGTTCGATTACCGCCACGTATGGGAGGTTGCGGTAATATTCGTTGTAATCCAATCCATAACCCACCACGAAAACGTCTGGTACTTCGAATCCGATATAATCCGCTTTTATATCGACGACTCTGCGCGAAGGCTTGTCCAATAGCACGCAGGTCTCCACGCCGGACGGTTCCAAGGTTTTCAAAAATTCGACGATTTTCGACAACGTTCTCCCAGTGTCCAAAATATCATCAACCAGTAAAACACTTCTTCCAGTAATATCCAATTTCAAATCGGAGAATATTTTCACGTCGCCTGAACTTTTCGTGCCTGAATACGAATACGCCGTTATGCTGTCGAGTTGCATCGGCAGGTCGATGGAGCGAACCAAGTCGGCGACGAACAGAATAGCGCCGTTCGAGACGGCTATGACCGTCAAGCGCCGGTCCGCGAAATTCGCGGTTATTTCAGCACCCATCTCAACAACTCTTGACTTCAATTTATTTTGATCTATAAGCGCTTTCGTCGCTCCCAAGGCATGCGGTTTCAGCAAGCAAGACATCGATTTCGATATAGTGTTTCCATCCATCCGCTGGATTTTCCAAAGATGACTTATAAATATGCGTGCGATTGACAACAAGCGATTTCTTGGTTTCAATTACACATTTGAACCGCAACACTAACACCAAAAAAATAGACTTCAAGCAGTTTTCCCATGAAATTTTGAAAAAAATGAAGAAAATATCTTGACTTTTGTTTTAAAACATGCATCTTTGTTTCAGAAACAGGAGGTGCTGTTGTGAAACAAGAGGAATCCAAGCTCAATATGCGTCAAATCGCGAAACTCGCCGGGGTCTCCCCTGCGACGGTCAGCCGAGTGCTGAACGGACGTTGCGACGGCAGATCCGAATCGCACAAATGCGTCCGCGAGGTTCTTCGCTCCAACGGCTACACCCGCAAGAAGCGAGTGCCCCCGAAGGCCATCATTTTGTGCGTCAACGAGTACAACGACGGGACCGCCACCGCGCATTCCTTGAAAATTCTCTCGGACTTGGACGAAATGGCGGCGCGTCGGCAATGCGAGCTGATCACAATCCACACATCGGACACGAAACGAATCGGCGGGAAGATAGCCGACAACGGGATATCAGGCGTTGTTTACCTCGGTGACGTTCTTCCGAAGAACATAAGCAAACCAACCGTGATCATAAATCGATACGCTGTCGATGAAAAATGCTCGTCCGTCGATTGCGACGATGTTTTGGGGCTTGAAATGCTGTTCCGCGAACTGAAAACGCTCGGGCATGAGAGGATCGCCTACTTTTCCGACATTTCTTTCGCCAAACACGATGTCCATCCGCGCAAATCATTCGAGGTGCTAAAGGCTTTCTCCCGCGCCGGAGCCGCGGATCCGTTAATTTGGGATTTCGACATTATTCCCGGCGAGGATGACAGAGTGTTCGCGAAAATCGCGGATGATTTTCTGGCGACGCCGCGTGGAAAACGTCCCACCGCTCTCGTTCTCTGCGGAGACACCTACGCGAGTTTCGCGTACAAGGCGTTCGGAGAGCGCGGGATTCGCGTTCCGGAGGATTTGAGCGTCGCCGGATTCGACGACGAACCGTTCAGCACTCATCTATCGCCGCCTCTAACCAGTGTGAAAAAACCGCTGGAGACGATGTCGGAAACCGCTATCAACCTGATATTGAGCGCCTTGAAGGATCCCGCCGCCCCCGCCAGGCGGATTTTGATCAAGCCGGAACTGATTTCGAGGGAGTCCGTGGGGGAAGTGAATAGTGGACGGGGAAGACGAGGGGAGTGAACGGTGAACTGTGGGGGTAGGAGAATGTGTGGGGCTTGAAGGCTGAAGGAAAGTGGGATAGTTGGAGAATCACACCTTGCATTTTGGCAGTCGGGTAGTTAGACCCTGTTCGAAAAGGTATCACAGCCATGCTGACGCGGACGAGCGCCGGATTTGGCCCGCGATTTG